>JAPYNY010000003.1 GCA_028283145.1 Candidatus Hopanoidivorans cymbastelae | reverse complement strand
CTCTATGAATCTGATCTAACTCAACGAACAGGCTGGTCTCCGTGGTATCTAGACACTGCTTCAACCTTTCTCTGGTTCGGTGTCTGATGCCTGGCGCAATCTTACCCTCTTCAGGCTGGGCAGTCAAGTCTTCGCTGAATGAAGCCGCGGTGTCCAGCAGCTTGTAGAAATCAGGGTGCGGGGAAGCTGGCGGGGTGCTGGGGCGGCAGCTAGTGAGCTGCAGAGCTTCTTGCGGAGACACGCTACGCGCCGTTTCGTCGGCAGAAGCGAAGGCAATGAGGTTGACGCTGCCTTTGTCGTAGCTGACCTTGGTGAAAGAAAGCACGCCCTCGGCGGTGTTCGGTCTCGCCGTGTCGGTGATTGCGGTGTCGGCTTCCTCAGATTCGACACTCACGGCGTTAGGGCTCGTAGCGCTGGCAAGCGTGGAGACAGCAGGCTCGGAAAGCTCTCGCGCCGCCTTTTGATGCTCGGCGCTGGCGCTGTCCCAAATCTCAAAAGCCTGTGAAGCATAGTCAACTCCGAATTCCTCTTGGTCGGGCAGCTTGCCTTCCTCCAAAAATTCGCGATAGGCGGAAGTCTCGCCTTGATGTCCGAAGATGATTTCGTCTGAACCCACAACCTCTGCCGCCTGACGCAGCCGCTCCTGCAGCCTTTCCTGCAGCTTGATGACTTGGTTGACTCCCTCAAACGGCAGCACCGAATAGATGATGACTTCGTCGGCTTCCTGACCGATTCTGTCCACCCGGCCCGCTCTTTGAATTAGCTTGATTATGGCCCAAGGGAGGTCGTAGTTGATGATGATGCGGGCATCTTGGAGGTTCATGCCTTCAGACAGCACATCGGTAGACACCAGAACGCGCAGTTCATCAACTGGCTCAACTACGGCATTGTTTGATTTGGGGCTGAAGCGCTTGGCTGTTGCCAGAGGGTTTTCGGAACTACCCGTGACCTGCCCGACGCCCCCTGCGATGTTGCGCTCAGCCAGGGCACGGCCAAGATAGTTGGCAGTATCGGCATATTCGGTGAAGATAATGAATTTCTCATCGGGATGCCGATGGTTGGTGATTTCCAGGATTTTTTGAAACTTGGAATCAGTCGCAGGCTGGACTGGGTCAAATCGCTCCAGCATGCCTTCCAGAACGTCAATGTCGTGATTCAGGTGGGAGAGCAGGTCTTCTTTTCCCGCCACAAGCTTCGGATCTTGAAACAAACCAGGGGACAGATACTTCACCCGCTTGTTGGCGCTCAAGCCCCTGATAATTTGCTTTGCCTTGTGGTAGATGTCGTCTTTTGAAAGTTTCCACCAGGCGGCTGCCCCCAAAGTGCTTGCGGAATCGACGTCGTCATCATCTAAGTCGTTATCCAAGGCAAGCTGGTCGGCTTCTCCGGTGTCGGGGTCTAGCTCAAATTCGTAGTTGCTGGTGGGAATCGGCTGGTCGTCCTCCAGGCAGAGTTTCACCACGATATTTTTGATGAGATGTCGCTGAACCGACAGCTCAAAAGCAATGGAAGAAGAAGACATCCGCTTGTATAGCGAGCTGCGGGTCAGCCCTCTGAGTGATCTCCCGTTGGCCAAGCTGTTTTTCAAAACCGTCTGCTCTTCGCTATCAGCGATGGCGGCCAAATCCTCCGAAACATACTTAGACCAGCCGAAGCGAGGCAAATTCAGGCTCTCAATTTCGTCAATGGTCTGGTCGGCTTGCATGGCACCCGTGGGATCGCCCGCCAGCAGCTCCACAGGGGTCGGCTCGGGCTGGCGCGTGGGCAGGTAGTGCTTGCGGTCGTCTCCGGAGAATTTGAAATATCGCTTGCCGGTGGCTTTGCCAGAGCTGTCCTCGTCTGCCAGCGCATAATTCTTTTCTATGAAGCTGCGAGTTCGCCTGATCATGTAGTTGCTGAGCAATCGCTGCCAATCTTGGCTGTAGTCGCTAAGTTCAAAAGCCTTCAGTGAATACGGCCTGTCATCGCAGCGCCTGAGAAATTCAGCTTGGCCCATTCTGGCGATGGCGTTGTTGGGCACGACTTCCAGAGTTTCATCGTCGGAGATGAACAAGCCGAGTTGCCCGCCAAGGTCGCTCATCTTCAAGTTGAAGGGCGTAGCCGTCAGCAGCAGAACCTTGGGTTCGTTTCGGGCGATGTAATCACGCACGGCAGTCCAGCGGCGGCGCCCGCGGGTGCGGAAATTGTGGGATTCGTCAATGATGACCGTTCTGTAGCGGGGCGCAGAGTTGAGGTGGTTCAGCGTTTCGCCAATGGAGATGACCTTGCCCCTGAGCTCATAGTCGTGCATGTAGGCACCCCACATCTCCATCAGGTTCTTAGGGCAGATCACCAGAGTCTCATAGTTGTGCATCTCTTGAAGAATGCGCGCGGCCCCCGTGGCCATCAGGGTTTTGCCCAGGCCGACAACGTCCCCGATCATGGCACCGCCTCGGGTCATCATGTTTCTGGCGGCAATCTTGACAGCTTGAGCCTGGAACTCCAGCAGTTTGTCTTGCAGCACTTCGGGCAGGGCGTATTCTGCCAGCCCGTCACGGGCATCTTGAGACAGATGGTAGGCCAGCTTCAGGTGGACAAGATAAGGGTCGGGCTGAGTTTCACCAGCCCAGCTTTGCTCAATGGTCTCCAAGATGAATTCAGTGATTTCATAGTCGGCAGCTTCATCCCAGCGCTTTTCAAACCACTTTTGGAGTTTGTGCGTCATGTCAATGTCGGAAATCTCAACATTCAACTCGCCTTGACCTTCAAGCCCGGCCAAGGTCATGTTGGACGAGCCGGTATAGGCGATGATTTCAGACTTGGCGATGCTCCGGTGGCAGAGATAGAGCTTGGCGTGAAGGGGGTAGTGCCCGTAGAAGCGGACTTGGACTTTTCCCTGTTTGAGCAAGTTGTTCAGCTTTTGGAGTGCATTGGTGTCGTCTTGGGTGGGGATGCCCCAAGTCAACTGGCTGGCCATGTTTTGCTTCTCGGCTTTGAGCAGCTTGTTTTGGACGCTGAACTCCACTTGGTGATTTTCCGATAGCTGCCCGGCGGCCAGCATGGCTTGCAGGCGGTTGTGGGGAGAACTGGACATGCCGATCAGTAACCGCACAGCAGGGGTGCCGGGAGTGCCGGAGCAGCCGGGGAGGGTTTCCAGCAGGTCGGCAAGCTTGCCCCACCCGCGCAGATTGAAATAGCCCACGCTTGAGTCCAGCCTTGTGCCGCTTTGGCCCAAGGCAACCTTCAACTCGCCTGCCAGAGTTTTGGACTGGTTATCGATGATGGCTGGCATATGGGGTGGGGGGTGGCCGGCTTAAGGGGACTGGCTATTGGCGTGGCAGCAGTTGATTGTCGGGGGCGAAGGCCGGATGGCTAGCTACGGAAAGAGTATGGAAGTTTCGGTCCCCAAGCCGAGTCCACCGGTGAGCTGGAGGGTGTAGAGGTTGTCCGGCTGGCAGTCCCACTCGCCGGGGGTAGAGGGGTGTTGTCGCTGCCAGATGGCCTGCTGTGGATTCCAAGACAACAGCACAAAACAGGGGGTGGGGATTTTTTCAGCAGGATTAGTCGGCTCGTGCAGCCCTCCTGATGTCCATTCGGTGATTGAACTCATAGCCTCCTTGACAGCTTCTTGGGTGAGCGGGGGCGGTGCTGAATCATCGCCTGAAGTCGTGGATTCTGCTTCAAGATTCTCCACCGCAATCTTGACGGCTTCCTCAAATAGCCGCCCGGCCGACCAAGCAGCCAAGCCCTGCAGGTCGGGCGTAAAGGGTTGGCCATCTATCGTTGTGTTCACCAGCTGTGTAAAGATGCTGTAAAATATGATCTCTCTGTTGGTTTCAGCTTCTTCCAGCGGTTGGAGATGCGTCCAAATCATGAGGTTGGGGTCGCTCACCCTGCCAGCTTCAAACTCTTCTGTGAGCAGGTCGGTGGTCAGGGGGCTATGGCAGGTGTGGTCGCAAAGCGTAAAGTCAAGTTCAAGTTCCACCGGCGACGCAACTTCGTCAGGCTCTGCGGTGTTATCGGATGGAAGGTCGGGCGGGGAAGTTTCAGTTGAAGGTGAAGGGCAAAGCAGACTTTCAGCCGCGGGAGCGACGGGGTCAGGGCTTTCAGCAGTAGCAGGCGGTGTCGGTTCGGTGTCTGGCTGATTCGGTAATTGCGGTTGGTCGGATTGTTCCTCTGATTCTTCGTCTGGCTGCTGGAGTTCCTGACGAATGTCTGAACCCGGAGTTGTTGCGTCAGGCTCTGCAGTCTGGCCGTCTTGAGAATCTTCCTCAGGCTCCGAATCCTCCAGTTGAGAAGGATCATCAGAGTTGTCATCTTCGGGGATGGTTGCGCCAGGTTCATCGTCGCCAGTCTCCGAAGCCAGCCCACGAGAGTTGAGCAACTGAATCAGCCAAGCCCCATAGCTGGGCCACAAAATTGACTTGGCGCCCATCTCCACCAGCTCGCCATATGGCACCTCAGGCGCGCACAGCAGGGAAATCAAGGCTATTTCAGGGTCGGCCACAATGGAAAATCCCGAAAAGAGCGCACTTTCCCGCAACTTCTCGCCGTTGATCACCACTTGGGACAGATCGCTCACAGTAAGCAGAGCTGCTGCATCGGCTGCTTCGGGGTTGGCCTCCTCCAACACCCTCAGCGGGCCGGCTTGAAACATCTCCGGAGGCAGGGGATTGGACAGAAAAGTATTGGGGTTGCTTTGATGCTGAGGGGTGTTGGCCACGGCTGGGAAATTTAGCACCGGGCAGTCGGGCTCGCCCAGTCTGCTGATCCCCTCGTTGTCAAAGAATGCATCAGAGCCGACCACCGCAAAAATATCTTCGCGGCAGACCCGATTGATGGCTGCCTCGTGATTGAACAAACCCGTGTCGATGAAGACGACTTCCACATCACGCCCGGCCAGCCCGCCGTCACGCCCGGCCAGCCCGCTAATGAAGTTGACTTCAGTCGCCCAGGCTTCCACAGCCCCCCAGACCGAACGGGAGCGATTGTCGGCAAAACCTCCGGTTTCAACATCGGCTATGACGGCTATACGGATAACCTCGTCGGTCAAGCCGGGGATAGTTGGGGTGTCGGGAGGCGTGACTGGCTGCCCAGTAGGTATGGTGGTAGTGGGTGTGGGCGCAACGGGGGGTGTGATTGGTCTGTCAGGCGGGGCGGTAGTAGTAGGCACCGGTGGCAGAGTTGTAGTCGTTTGAGGAGGGCCAGCTTGGGGCACAACTGGAGTGGAGCAGGCTGAAACCAACAACGCCGCCACTCCGAATAACGGCAAGGCCAGAAATTTGAGGGTTGCTTTCAAGGTGGCTAAAGCACGTTAGTCAATTGGGAGCCAGCCAACTTTGCGTGAGGCAATTCCAATCAAGGCAGTATGCCGCCGCGCGGGAGTTGGCAGCGAAAACACATTTTCAGCAGAGTGGCAGTGGGCAATTAGGCTGCGAGGGTTGGCGGGTAGCAGCGGCCGGAGCAAGCAGAAGACATGAGCAAGCAGGTGGGGCAAGCATTCAGCGAAGACAGCATTCAGCGACGACGGTCTTCGGTGTCTTCGTCAGGGTCGCCGAATTCATCTTGCAGCTCCTGGCCCAGACGTCCCATATCACGTTTCAGCTTTCGCAGTTCGCTGGCTATATCCTCCATTTCTTGGACTATTTCGTCCATTTCTTCACTGATAGGTTTGGGGTGTCTGTCATCTAGCTCAGAGTCGGTGTCGAGATCGGTGTCGTAGTTGCCGGTTTCTTCGTAGGTGCTGTCAACATCCGCCTGCTCCTCAACTTCTGCGTCGGTGTCGGTTTCTGGAATAGCATCCTGGTCTAGAGCATGTTTGAACAAGTCTCGCTTCGACACCCATTCAATGGCCAGCATGTGGGTGGAGGCCAGAATTACTGGCGGCGCCACTCCAGCATCCAGAGCTTCTTGCCAACGATGTGCGCTTAGGCACCACCTGTCCCCAGGCGACAGACCGGGAAATTGAAACTGCGGCTGGGGGGTGCTGAGATCGTTGCCTACCGAAAGTGAGAAGTCCAAGAACTCTTGGGTCATTTCAGCGCAGACGACATGAGTCCCGCTGTCCTCCGCGCCTGTCTCGCAGCAGCCGTCGCGGTAAAAGCCTGTAACAGGGTCGTGGGAGCAGGGAACGAGTTCGGAACCTAAAACGTTTGATGCCATAGTTTCTATTTTGCCTTATGTTGTTGATGTGATGCTTAAAATTTTTGTTGTGGCTGTTTTTTGGGCTGCTGTGCGTGCGCTCCAAACGGCCGCTTATGCAAACAGGGGGCGGTCGCCGATGACCTTGGTATCGCTCAGGTGAGCTATCTCAGATTCTGTCAGCCCCAACTCTTGGAGCACTTCTTTGTTGTGCTCGCCAATAGTCGGGGGCGGGCGGTTGACCCAAGGGTCGGGGTTGTTGGCGTAGCGGAAAGCCAGAGATGGATAACCGTGTGAGTTGGCGATGGGGTGGTCCACTGAGACGAAAAATCCCCTGTCCCACAGTAGCTGGTCGTGCCCGACGATGCGATCTGTCTTCACTTCATAAGCTGGCACTCCCGCTGCCAGCAACTGCTGGGCTGCTGCGCCGACCTCTTGCGAACGCGTCCAAACGGTGATGGCTTGGCATAGCTCCTGTTGTTGTTGCCAACGGCCTTCCCAAGTTGCCAAGTCTGGGTCTTCCACCAAGTCTGCCCGCCCGATGATGCGCGCCAAAGCTTGCCATTGCTCATCTGTGGCTGCTGAGATGGCCACCCAGGTTTCATCCTGCTGACACTCAAAAACTCCTTGGGGGGCCAGCCCTGGCGTGAAATTGCCCAGTCGCTCCATCAATATGTTGGTGGCAGAATACTCCACCACCGGCTCAGCCGCCACATTGACGGCAGCTTCTATCATGGCCACCTCCACCAGCCGACCTTGATGGCTACGTTTGCGCTCCTCAAGGGCTAGCAAAATGGCAAAACTGGCGTGGATGCCGGCGATGGGGTCGCCAGGGCCTCTGGGAATCTGGGGCGGCTCCTCAGGGTAGCCCGTGATATAAGCCAGACCGCTCATCTGCTCCATGGTCTGGGCGAAGCCTGTGTTGTCTCGCCAAGGCCCGCTCAAGCCGAAGCCGGGCATGCGCACCATGATAAGCTGCGGGTTGATTTTGGAGACTGTCTCCCAAGTGAGCCCGAAGTTGTCCATCACTCTGGGGGTGTAGTTTTCAATCAGAACGTCAGCCGAACCGAGAAGTTTTTCCAAGACGGCCTTGCCTTCAGGATCGGTCAGGTTGAGTGTGATGCCACGCTTGTTGGTGTTGACTCCCTGATAGACCATGCCCCATTCCCACCACTGATCTTCAGATGCAGGTTTGACTGAGGCAAAGCGCATGCCGTCTGGCCGTTGGATTGACTCCACTTTGATGATGTCTGCGCCTAGCATGGCCAGAGTTTGCCCGGCGATGGGGCCAGCCCACCAACCGGTGCATTCAACTATGC
>JAPYNY010000029.1 GCA_028283145.1 Candidatus Hopanoidivorans cymbastelae | reverse complement strand
CCCCAGAAAACTCGCCCCCAAATCTAGAAAGCTCCCCCAAGTCTAAGATTTAGAACGCAGCCTTTTGAAAAAAGAAGCTTCAGGTTCGGTGATGGCTTCGCCCCGCAACTCTGCAAACTTCTTCAGATGGTGCTTTTGTTCTTCGGTCAGGTTGATGGGCACATTCACCCGTATCTTGACCAGCAGGTCGCCCCTGCCCTTGCGTCGTGGCACTCCTTTGCTGCGAAGACGAATGACGTCGCCGGTCTGGGTGCCCGGCTCAACCCTGAGGGTTTCTGGCCCATCCAGCGTGTGGTATTTCAACTCTGTGCCCAAGGCAGCCAAAGTCATTGGAATGTCCAGCTCGTCTATGAGGTCAAACCCGTCTCGCCTGAGCGACTCGTGGGGTTGCACGTTCAGGTGAATGTAGAGGTTGCCCGCAGGTCCGCCCCGCTGCCCCATAGCTCCTCTGCCCGACAGCTGCAGTGTCTGGCCCGACTCCATGCCAGGCTGTATCCGCACCGAATACAAGCGTTCTTCTTCCACCCTGCCTGCCCCGCGACAAATCTTGCATGGGTTTTCAATTCTTTCACCCATTCCATGACAGTCACGACAGGTTGACGTGGTAACCATCTGCCCCATGAACGACTGGCGCACTTCTCTTACGTGCCCAGCTCCGCCACAAGTTGTGCAGTTGACTGGCATGGTGCCCTTTTCAGCTCCGGTGGCTTCGCACTCATCGCAGGAAATCATCGTGTCAACAGTTATTTCCTTTTGAACCCCGAATACCGACTCTTCAAAACTCAACTGCAGATAGACCTCCAGATTTTCGCCAGGAGGCGGCCCCACAGGGCCTCGCTGGGCGCCAAAAATATCTCCCGTGCCAAACATCGATCCCAAAATGTCTCCCAGCCCTCCCATATCAAAAACCGCACCGCCACCAGCGTTGCCGTCAACTCCAAATCTGTCGTAGTTGGTGCGGCGAGCCGGGTCGCTCAAGACCTCATAGGCTGTGGCTACCTGCTTGAACTTTTCGGCAGCCTCAGGGTCTTCGGAGTTTCTGTCTGGATGAAGCTCTCTGGCTAATCGGCGGTAGGCTTTCTTGATTTCGTCTTGGGTTGCGGAGCGGTCAACCTGCAAAGTCTGGTAATAATCCATGAAGGTTCCGTCAAGGGTGGCTCAGTTGACAATCGGTAAATCAATGGTTAGATCAAGACAACGCAGCTATTCGCACAACAAATCGCTCAACTGGCCGCTGACCACCGCTACCGCTGCCATGGCTTTGGGGTAGTTCATGTGAGTCGGGCCGATGACAGCCACTGAACCGCCTTTGGAATCGGAAGCTCTGTAGGGTGCTACTACCAAAGCGCACTCATGCAGGGGTGGAAGATGGTTTTCGCTGCCGATGGAAACCTTCACACCTCGCTCCACCAAATCACGCAGCATAGTAACCACTATGTATTGCTGTTCCAAAGTGGCAAGTATTTCACGCAAAGTCTCAATCGTGTCAAAAACTCCAGCCAACTCAGAGGTGCCGCCTATGAAAATATGTTCCTGGGGATGCAAGGCCAACTCTGACAGGGCATTCCAAGCGGCTTCCACAATATGGCGCAAGTCAAAGTCATTTTCGCTCAACTTGAAGGGGTCTGGAGTTAAGGGACGCCAAGCGCGCGGGGGCTCGCCTGACGCAGTATCCCTGTCAACCGAAGCCTCCCCCGACAAACCTCTCCTGGCATGCCTGTAAAAATGGCTGTCAATTGAACGCCCGTCAATCAGGGTTTGACTCAGGATTTCGCTGGCCCTGTGAAGCTCTTCCTCAGTTACTCCATCTGGAAATTCCAAAGTGCGTTTTTCCACGGCTCCATTGGACAGCACAGCCACCAGCAAAGCAACCTGGGCAGACAGCTTGACCAACTGCAGCGAAAGTATACTGGCAGATTCAATCTTGGGAGACAAAACAATGGAAGCGCAGTGCGTAACATCCGATAAAAGCTGGCTGGTCTCCATCAGATTTTGCTCGGCTTCACCTGAAATATGCCCAAAGAAATAGTTGATGACACGCATTTCTTCTTTCTTCAGCACACACGGGCCCATCAGCAAATCCACGAAATAGCGGTAGCCCAACTCGGTCGGCACCCTGCCAGCGCTGGTATGGGGCTGCGACAGATAGCCCTGCTCCTCCAGCCAGCGCATCTCCTTGCGGATGGTAGCCGGAGACCCTAGATTCTTGGCTGTAGATGCAATAGTTTGCGACCCCATCGGGAAAAAATGCCTGATGCAATGCTCCACCACGGCGCGCAGCACCTCTTCGCGGCGCTCAGACAGAACTCTGGACATGCCCCTGTCGCTGTCCAAATTTTGGCTCAGGCTGGATGGCGACTTCATATCATTCAGGTTAGCTAATTTCCAATATTTCTTAGATTATTGGGCGATAACTGCCCCGCTAACTAGAAACATTGGGGGTAACATCAGGGATCTGCTGGCTAGGCATCGAGGCCTAGACATCACGGCTTCCCCAGCTGAACATCGCGGCTCCGCCAGCTAGTCCTAAGAATCTGAGTCCAAGCGCAAAGCCGACACAAAGGCTTCCTGTGGGACTTCAACCCTGCCGATGGATTTCATCCGTTTTTTGCCTGATTTTTGCTTTTCCAGAAGCTTTCTTTTGCGTGTAACGTCACCGCCGTAGAGCTTGGCAGTCACATCTTTGCGGTAGGCCTTGACCGTTTCACGTGCGATGATGCGCCGCCCGATGGCTGCTTGAATGGGCACTTCGAATTGCTGGCGGGGAATGAGCTCGGCCAGTTTCTTGCACATTCGGCGCCCATAATCATAGGCTCTGTCGCGATGGACAATGGCACTGAAGGCATCAACCGGCTCATACTGCAACAGCACATCCACCTTTTGCAGGTCGGACACCGAATAGCCGGCGGGTTCGTAATCCAAACTGGCGTAGCCCTGTGTGCGCCCCTTGATCTGGTCGAAAAAATCGGTGATGACTTCGCCCAGCGGGATTTTATAATTCAACTCAACTCGCTCAGGGCTCAGATATTCCAACTTGTTGAACTCCCCGCGACGTGACTGGCAGAGCTTCATCAAAACTCCGGCGTATTCTGCTGGGGAGATTATGGTGATTGCCAGGCGGGGTTCGGCAATTGACTCCACTTCGCCGGCGGGGGGCATTTGGCTGGGGCTGTCAATGGCTAGCTGCTCACCTGAAGTCTTGGTAACCAAGTATTCCACCGACGGGGTGGTAGCGACCAAGGCTACATTGAATTCGCGCTCTATGCGCTCTTGGGTTATCTCCATGTGGAGCAAGCCCAAAAATCCACACCTAAAGCCAAATCCCAGCGCTGAAGACGTTTCCGTTTCAAAAGTGAAGCTGGCATCGCTTAGCCTGAGCTTGTCCATAGCGTCTCTGAGCGTGGCGTATTCATCCCCATCCACCGGGTAGAGCCCGCAAAAGACCATCGGCTTGGGCTCGCGATAACCGCTCAGCGGGCCGGCTGCTGGTTTTCTGGCTGAAGTTATGGTTTCGCCCGAGCGGGCTTGGGAAACGTTCTTGACGCCAGCGATGATATAGCCCACCTCCCCTGCCGACAAGCGGTCACAGGGGGTTACAGCCGGCAGCCGCACACCCACCTCCAAGGCTTCCTGAGTAGCCCCCGACTGCATGAAGCGCACCTGCTCGCCTTTTTGCAGCTGGCCGTTCACCACCCTGATGGAACTGACCACCCCACGGTATTGGTCGAAGTGGGAATCAAACACCAAAGCCTGAAGCGGGGCGTTGAGGTCTCCAACAGGAGGTGGGATGCGCTGGAGGATGGCATCCAACAACTCGGGCACTCCTTGGCCTGTCTTGCCGCTGACCTGGAGAATTTCGTCGGAGGCAATGCCTAGAACTTGCTCTATCTCCTGGGCACAGCGGTCAATATCGGCTGCTTGGAGGTCTATCTTGTTCAGGACAGCCAGGATTTCAAGGTTGTGGTCTAGGGCATGATAGCAGTTAGCCAATGTCTGTGCTTCAATGCCCTGCGCCGCATCCACCAGCAAAATCACACCTTCGCAGGCAGCCAAGGAGCGAGACACCTCATATCCGAAATCAACATGTCCGGGGGTGTCAATCAGGTTGATGATGTGCCCCTTGTGCTGCAGGCGCACACTTTGAAGCTTGATGGTGATCCCCCGCTCTCGCTCAAGTTCCATCGAGTCCAAAAATTGGTTGCGCATCTCCCGCGGCGACACGGCTTCGCAGATTTCCAGCATTCTGTCGGCTAGCGTGGACTTGCCGTGGTCGATGTGAGCTATGATACTCAGATTTCGGATGTGTTCAAGCGTCATTTGAGGGTGCCATTTGAGAGTGTTATTTTGCGTCTGTATTGGCTGCTTTACCTGCCGTCAGGCTATTTTGGCTACTTATGGCTACTTATATAGTCTAAAAATCCTTTGCTGCCTGTAAGCTGAACTCCTATGGCAAATATCAAAAGCCAAATCAAGCGCAATCGGCAAAATGAGCGTCGCCGAGTGAGAAATATGGCTATCCGCTCCGAAATCAAAACTCACACTAAGACAGCTTTTCAGGCTACCGAGCAGGGAGATGAAGGCGCTGAGGAAGCTGTCAAGCGGGCAGTTTCTCGCATAGACAAGGCTGCGGCCAAGGGCGTGCTGCACAAAAACACGGCCGCCCGTAAAAAATCACGCCTGATGCGTCACGCTTCACAAAACAGCTAGTTATAGCTAGTCTGCGCTGGCAACTAGCTTGCACCCGCCCGGAATCGTGCAACGCTGCTCTCGTCTAGGCACCGCTCTCGCCTAGGCCTAGGCGCAACTGATTGCCTGCAACCAAGCTGCCCGCAACTAGGCTGCCCAACTTAGGCTACCCAGCGTTTCTGGGAGGCCAGTCTGGCCACAAGTATCTCCAAGACAATTTCAGGCTCAAGACCTGAGCGACCTCGCAAATCCAAGTCGGCGGCGGCGATGAAACGAATGCAACGAGCTATTTTCTCCGACCCTAAACTTCTGGTTTGCGCAGCTATCTTTTTGGCTCTGAATTTCTGATTGGCGGGCAGCTTCAAGCAACTGGCTATCTCGGCTTCGGTGGCCAAGGTAGTGCCGTCCAGTCTCAGCATCTGCTCAAAATGTCTGTGCAGCATGAAGATCACCTGTATCGGTGCGTTGGCCCCGTTGGACAGCAGTCGCCTGAGTGTGTCCAGCGCCAAGTCGCGCCGACCCTCGTCTATGGCATTAGTCAAATTCCAAAAGGGGATGCTGCCCTCTTCGGATTTGTTCAAGAACCGGCTGACTTCGTCTTCTTCCAGCATTCTGTCGGTGCCGTAAGTGGCAACCAGCACTTCCAACAACCCCGCCAGATGGCCGTGCTGTTGCCCCAGCCAATCCCAGACCATAGCCCTGGCCCGCCCGCTCAATCGCACACCTGATTTATCCAACTGCTGGTCAAACCAATCGTTCGGGTGGCCTTTTTTAGGGCGACCGGGCGACACATCTCGCACTTCGCCGCCAGCTGCTCGCACAGCCTTGGAAAGTGACTGGGGCAGCGTCGCCAGGGATTTAGTGGATTGCCCAGGTTCCCAGACCAAAATCACGGATGTGTCAGGAGACGGGTGTTCCAGATATTTCAGCAGCGGGGCGAATGCGGCCTTGGTACTGCCCAGATAGCCCAACTCCCGTGCCAAAATGACTCTCTTGGAAGCCAACATCGGAGGAGTTTGGGCCGCATCGACGATCACTCCGATGTCTTTGTGGGGTGGGCCGTTTTCAGGAGTTATCAGGTAGTCTCGCTCTTCAAATCTGGTCAGGGCTGCCTCTTTGCTTTCGCTGCCTAAAAACTCATTGACCGCATCCGTTACGGCTTGAGACAACAGCGACCTGTCTCGGCTTGTCAGCAGCAGGATTTGCATGGTCGGCTAGTGTCCTGGCTTTACCCTTGTGCTGGCAACCCTTGTGCTGGCGCAGAGTGTCGGTGGGCTTCCCGCAATCTTTGTATGGTCTCACAGATAGTCTTGGTGGCCTTGACATTGTGGACTCGCAGAACTTGACAACCCGCCAACAATCCTAGAGCATGCGCCGCCATGCTGGGAATATCGCGCTGGGTGATGTCGGCCTCACATAACTCTCCCAGAAAACCCTTGTTGGAAGCAGACAGCAGCAGTGGACAGCCCAACTCCAATAATTCATGGCTGGCTCGCAGCAGCTCGGCCGACATGGCAGGAGTTTTGCCCAAGTCCAGCCCTAGGTCAAGCAAGATGCTATTGCGGGGGATGCCTGTTGCTATGGCCCAGTCCCGGCGCTCGCCCAGATACGATTTCACATCTGCCACCAAGTCTTGGTAAATGGGGTTCGGGTCGGCATAGCGGGGTGCCAAGCGAACGTGGCAGGCCACCACCCCAACCTTGTATTCGGCTGCTATGTGGAGGTAGTCCGGGTCGCCAAAGCCGCTTATGTCGTTGCCTAAGACAGCTCCCACCTTGTAGGCTTCTTCAGCCACACTAGCTCGCCAGGTGTCCGCCGACACAGGCACGTCAAAACGCTTCGCCAACTCTGCGATGGCCGGCACAACTCGGTCTAGTTCCTCAGCTTCGGCAACTTCGGTGCCTGGGCCAGCTTTGACTCCTCCAACGTCCAAGATGTCGGCACCCTCTTCTACCAAGGTTTCAGCCAAGCGCAAAAAATCGTCAAAATCCCAGTAGGCGCCTGCGTCGTAGAAGGAGTCGGGGGTGCGGTTGAGAATTCCCATCACCACCGGACGATGCCCGAAATTCTGGCCGCCCAAAATGAGTTCTGGGGTTTCGGAAGTGACTGGCGGCTTAGAATCGACCGGCGTTTCAGAAGCGGTCGGCATTCCGGTGACGAGATCTCTTGGGGCGGTGTCAGTGGCTGTGTCAGACATGCCCATGCAGCAATTCTACTTCTACCTCCAGTTCAGGCACGGCTGCCAGCACGTGCACCGCCAGATCACCCAGGACGGCGGTTCCCTGTGGAACTTTGCGGTTGGAGCCAGCTATTTGCCCTGTGGCCAGCCACGCTTCAAAATCTCCGTAGCGCTGCCTGAGAGCAGCCAGCTGTGGCTTGACCCGGCTGGTTTGACCCTTGGCTATCATCAGAGTCAGCCGCTTCACCCCCGCAGTGCGCAGGCCCTCCAGCAATTGCCTGTCGGAAGTCTGAGTTCCCATAATCAGCACGTTGGCCTGCGACCCCCGCCAGAGCGTAGAGTCTTCACCGATGTCTATCTTGGCAGGCTGGGCGTTGATGAGGGCAAAGCTTGGAACTGCCAGCACCACAACTGCTACGCTTCCAAACACCAGGGCACTGACACTCTTACGGCGCGCCAACAGCACTGCCGAGATGCAAATTCCCAAAGCCACCACATGCCAAAGCCGAAGCTCCCCCAGCCAGAATCTGGAGGCTCCGTCTGCTATCCACATGAGCCAGTTGATGCCAACTTTGGTGGGCAGGTGCAAAACAGACGCCACAGCTCCGCCCCACAAATTGGCCGTGACGCCTGCCAGCCCCCCTGCAGTCATGCCCCACATCATCAGCGGGCCAGCTATGGGCACTGCCAACAAGTTGGCCCACAGCGAACCCACAGGCACACCTCCAAAAGTCAACACCAGTAGCGGCGACACCCAAAGCTGTGCCGAAATCGTAACGGCCAGCAGCAGCGCCACCGAGCGCGGGCCTCCGATGCGCTCAGCCAGCGGACTAGCCCAAAATAGGATGCCTGCGCTGGCCAGGGTTGAGAGACGAAAGCCCAGGGAGTGGACAATCTGCGGGTCTAGCAAAATCAGGGCACAGACAGCCAGTGCTAGATGGCGTTTGGCGGATTCCTGTCGGCCGAACAACGCGGAAGTAGCCGCGACTGCAGCCATGGTGGAAGCGCGCAACACCGAGGGTTCAAAGCGGGTAGCTGTGGCAAACAACAACAGCACAACCAAGGTTCCAACCCAGCGTCCATGATGCGGCAGCCGTAAAAGCAGGGGCCGGGCCAGCAGCAGTACGAAAACCACGTTCTGCCCTGAAACTGCCAGCAGGTGGGTCAATCCTCCGGCCAGGAAATTGTCTTCCAGCAGGGCAGACTGCTGCCTGTCGTCGCCGAAGACAAGCCCGTTGAACAAGGCACGCTGCTGATGCGAAAGCGACTGGGTGCCGGCGTCCAGAGTGCGACGGAAAGCGTTGGCAATTCTGTAGTGCCAAGCTCCTGGGGAGTGGTGGTTGATGCTGTTCAGGCTGAGCGTGCCCACTATCCGCCTTTGCTTGTGCCAGCTGGTTGGCTCTTTCAGCGGGCGGGCTGTGCCACTGATTTCAAGGCGCTCCCCAGCTAGACGCTCGCGGAGTTCCACCGCCTGGGTTCCGTAGGCCCAAACGTCAAATCTGCCTGCGGGAAGCGACAGCTCCGCGTGCCAACCACCGCTGGATGTCGGCTCAGGGTCGGTTGCTAAGGTGGCTGCACCGGAATACTCCTCGGCTTGTGAGATCGGCTGATAGCTGGCTTCGGCCCTGGCTGCCAACAAAGACGTTGCCACCAGCATGACCAAACAGAGCAGCCAAGGCCGGCGCAGCGCCAGCGCCAGCCCTAACAGCAGCCATGCCATAAGCCATGGGCCCGGCACAGCTATAGGTACTAGGGCACCCGCGAAGGCACAACCGCAAAGCAGATACGTCCACCGGTCGCTCATGGGAAAATCAGGCGATCCTGAAACCTTTTCAGTGTTTCTGGCCCTATGCCGGCTATCTCCAACATGTCTTCGGCTGTGCGGAAGCGCCCGCCTTGCTGTCGGTATGTTTCAATCTCCGAAGCCAGGGCTGGGCCGATGCCGGGCAAACTCTCCAGTTCAGTTCTGCTGGCTGTGTTGGGGTTGACCAGTTGCTGGGCGGGTGAGTTTTGGCCTTGGCTTGGGTAAAAAGACGAGGCGCAGCCTGTCAAATCGGTAGTGTCGGGAATGCATATTCGGATGCCGTCGGTTAGAGGTTGCGCTAGGTTGACGCTGTCGGTGTCGGCCGTTGGGGTCGGGCCGCCTGCTCTGGCCACAAGGTGATGCACCCTGGAATCTGATGACAGGCTGTAAACACCAGGCTCTGTTACTGCCCCAGCGATGTGCACCACGATGTCTTTGAGTGGTGGCTGGGTGGTGACCGGCTGCGCTATGGGGATCACTTCAACCGGATCGGTGTGGCTTTGAGAAGAGTTGAAATTGCTGATGAACCAGCCGGCAGCGATAAGGCCGACCACCGCCAGAGCCACTGCGACCACTATTCGGGAGCGATACAGCTCCCAAAAATCTTGAATCCACTGCTTGGGGTTGAAGTGCAGGGGCTTGGTGCCCTGGCGCGGCAGCTTGATACCCTGGCGCGGCTGCTTGGCGCCCATCTGCGGGCTGGATGCAGTTTTGGCTTCAGAGTCGGCGCGGGTTTTGGGCTTGGCACGAGAGCCTGGCTCACCACGAGCGCTAAAGCCGCCGCCAGGTCCGGTTCTACTGCGAGAACTTGACCCACCACGAGAGGCAGGAATCAGCGGATCCTCTGGCTTGCGCGGAGCCTCCGTCTCCGGGCGCCATTCTAGGTTGCGGTTTGGTTTTGAAGGCGGTTGAAAATCATTTTGTTCCATAAAAAAATGAATAGCAGGCGATGTTGAAATAGACTTTCAGAGATGGTTGCTTGCTGCTCCGAATCACCCGAAATTCCAAACACCGCCAAGGCTGCTAAACCATGAAATTGGATGGGGGCATTCCCCTAGACCTCAACCAGTCTGGCGAAGCGGCTCGGCGACTGGAAGAGATGGGCTATAGCGGGGGATGGTCGGCTGAGTTAGACCACGATCCCTTTCTGCCGCTTGTTCCCGCCATCAACCAGACTGAGCAGCTTCAGGTCGGCACCGGCATTGCTGTGGCTTTCGCCCGCAACCCGATGACAATAGCCAACCTCGCCTGGGATTTGCAACTCCACTCCCAAGGCCGCTTTATCCTGGGGCTGGGCACCCAAATCCGTCCGCATATAACCAAACGCTTTTCCATGCCGTGGTCTGCTCCCGTAGGACGCATGCGAGAGTTCATCAAGGCTCTTCACGCCATTTGGGATTCGTGGGAAGGCAAGGCTCCTTTGAAATTCCGCGGCGATTTTTATAGCCACACTTTGATGACACCCATGTTCAACCCAGGCCCGTGTCCGCATGGTCGCCCACCAGTTTTCTTGGCCGCGGTGGGCCCGAAGATGACCGAGCTGGCCGGGGAAGTTGCGGACGGCTGGTTTTCACATGGCTTTACAACCGAGTCGTATCTGAAGGAGGTGAGTTTGCCTGCTTTCGCCAAAGGGCTTGAGTTGTCGGGGCGCAGCCGACAGGCAGTTGAGATTTCCATCCCTGCGATGGCTGTGATGGGAACCACCGAGAAGGAGTTGGAGGCTGCAGCCGTGGGCACCCGCCAGCAAATCGCTTTTTACGGCTCAACTCCCGCCTACCGGCCGGTTCTGGAACATCATGGTTGGGGTGCCCTTCAAGATGAGTTGAATGCTTTGTCAAAGCAGGGAGAGTGGATCAAGATGGGCGAACTCATCACCGATGACATTTTGCAGACTTTCGCCGCGGTGGGAACGCCAGTTGAAGTTGCGGCCGAACTCTGGCGGCGGTTCGCTGATGTGGTAGACCGCCTCTCGTTCTACTCAACTACACCTTCTGAAAACCACGTTGCCGCTGTGGAAAAAATCCAAGAATTGCAGGGTGCCTAACTTGCCCTTGCCGCATCTCCCACGCCCAAGTAGCCATTTCGCCAACTTCCTCTTCGCCCCAAGCTTAGGACACAACAGCTAGAAACTCTCCATTCCAAAGATTTTTTGTGAAGTCCTTGTAGTTGAGAATTCTTATGCCATCAGCAGTCTGTCTTGAACGTTGTGCCCGACAGACAACAACGAGGATGTCAAAGCTGGGATGCTTATGAGCAAGCTTTTGCAGACTTCTTAAGTGTCTGTCAATTACATTATCTGTAGATTGAACATCAATTGCTATCTGATTGTCGATCAAAAAATTGACTTCTGAAGATCTGTCTTGCCAGTATGAAAGTCTATAATCCCAAGTATCATGGTAGTTATATTACAAAGAAGTCAAAACCTCATGAAATACCCAATTTTCAAATGCTTGCGAAAAATCAACCGAGCGGCTTTCAATTAACTGGCCTCGTTTTGCCAAAAAATTAACAACTCCAACGTCGGCAAAATAGAATTTATCTGATGCTGGTTTTCGGCCATTAGCAGTTCTTGCATAAGGTGGCAACCAATACCCAAACAGGGCATCCGATAGTATAGCATAATAGCCCTGCATTGTTTTGACGTCAACATTGCATTCCCTGGCTATGGAAGTGTAATTTATTTTGCTTCCATCTCTAATAGCAGCCGACTCCAGAAAAACTTGAAAGCTGTCTAATTTTCTGACCGCACTTTCACTGATAATTTCATTGATCAAATATTCACCAACATATGCACTCAGAAAACTTTTTGGATTTTCCGATAAGTATGATGCTAGGAAATAGCCACTATTTATTATTTTCTCCAAATCAAAATTATCATCAAGTTCGTGAGATGTCAATCCATGCAATTTATATGAATTAGTACGGCCTCCAAGTAAGTTATACCTTCCACCCACTAATTTTCAATTGCTGGAGCCGCAAAGTGTAAATTTATATCCCATTGTTTCAATCATCAAATGTATTTCAGATAATAATTGTGGAGCACTTTGAATTTAATCAATCACTATTTGGGTATTTTCCTGAAGCTGCTGTTGTGTTGGTTCTTGCTTGACTTCTTGTTTTCTTTCAAACCCCAAAGGCATGCGGTGCCCTGGGCCAAATATTCTTGAAGGTTTTGTCTTAACCTTTCCGGGTAGTTAAAATATTCTCTGTGGACTGATGAATCTAGCAGATCCACCCAGTAGTTTTCCTGAGGTGGGTAAAGCTGGTTTAGCAGCGTGCTCTTACCCACTTGTCGCTGGCCCCAAAGAAAGAAATTCCTTTGACCTGGGCTTGGGAGTGAGAGCGCTCTAGGAATGTTCATATTTCAAGCATAGGCACAGAAAGCCAGTCCTATTCCAAATTTTCGCCATTTTTTTGGAGTAGCACTCCAAATTTTCATCAATTTTTTGGAATAAGGTGCTAATTTTCCATTTTGACTACCTCAATTCTGCGGCGGCTAAGGTCTTGAAGCCATAGCCACGGCATTAGACGGCTAATCTCCCACTCCCAGGCCCGCTGCCGAAACGGAAAACTGCGACGAAGATAAACCCATGGAAAGCCAAGTCCCAAACTCGCGGCTAGACCACCAGGTTGATCAAGTTGGTTGGAATGACCACCACTCACTTCGGTTCACCACCTCCAAGGTGATGGGCAACATTTGGCGAAGCCAAAGCCAGCTTCACAGCCTCCTGCTCGGAGATGTCAGCGGCCATGTCCAGATGGTTACTTAACCTGTCATTCTAGAGAACTTTGAAAACTTACAAGGCGACTTCGGGAGGAAAGACAGCCAATGAATGCCAACAGCAGCGGAGTGATACTGGACAGCAGTATTCTCATCGATTTCAACCAAAACCCAAGACGCCTAGATAGATACATCAAGGGCAAAACTATATATCACATAGACGACATAGAAGAGGAGCTATCTAAGCATTATCTTGAATTGTTGGAAAATAAGAAAAAAGCAGAGAGAACTACAAATCGAACATTACAGAAAACCTTCAAAACCACCTTATTGCATTCTTCAAAACCGCTGGAGGTCAGTTTGCGTAGAAACAGGGAAATATTGCCTATCGTTCTGTCCTCTGTAGAGAAACAAGGGTAATACAATCCAGCGTCCTGTCTGGTATAATTCACCTATGGCCATAGATTTCAATAATTGGTACTACCGGCCCGCCCCCTCAGACACGATGGCCTCTAGGCTGGCAAGGATGCCTAAGTCCCGCAAGTTGCCGATGCCCTACGACGAGTTATTTCCCCTAGAGTGCCTCTTGAAAGAGCTTAAAAAGCTGCGGTGCAAGAGAAGGCTTCAGTTCATAAGAGCATGCCAAAGCAAGCCGACCGCTCAGACCAGCGACTTGTGCATCTGCGATGTGATGGAGCACCTTTCGGACTTGTCCAAAGACTGGATCACCAAACGCGATTTTGTGAACTGCCTTGGCCGGCATGGATACAGCACCGAAAAAGCCCTGGAAAAATATGCCTTCTACGTTGACGAAAAACTTGGCCACGAAGCAGACGAGGAACTAGGCAGGCTGCAAGAGGCCGCTCTGAACGCCTACAACTGGTCAGCCGAAATGTTTGGGAGGGACGAAATCAGACTAAGTGCTGAGGCAAGTCGCGCTATGGGCAAAGCCCGACAAGCATGCAGAGACTTGTGCGACCGCCTAGACCGGGAATGCGAAAAAATCATGGCAGAACCCCTCTGATAAGCCGTCAAGAAGCCATACCCCTACCCCACCCTAAAAAGCGAAACCGCCAGTCAAACCAACAAGTTGACCAAGTTAGGCGGCTTGGCCACCACCCGCTTCGGTTCACCGCCCCCAAGGTGATGGGCAACATTCGGCGAAGCTAAAGCCAGCTTCACAGCCTCCTGCTCAGAGATGTCAACAGCCACCTCCAAGCGATCGCGCAACTTGCCGTTCACCTGAACCACCATAACACAACGCTCCAAGGCCACCGCTCCAAAGACCGAAATGTGTGAATTTTGAGGTACCTAGCCCATCTCTCACTTGAAAACTAGCAAATGCTGGTGATCTGGGGAAGCTTTGGTAAACTTGGGCAAAAGGGGGAACGGTAGAGGGGGCTTCTTCATGGTGGAGAGCACTAGTTGGCTGTCCTGAATCGGTGCTGCCAACACAAGCGTAATTCAACACCTTCTTCTGGGCAAATTGCCGTAGCAATTTAGTCTGCTTTTTTCTCTTAGGAGAACTGTGGAGACTCATAAGACTACTTCCGGAGGCAAGACTGCCAATGAATGCCAACAGCAACGGAGTGATACTGGACAGCAGTATTCTTATCGATTTCAACCCAAGCCCAAGACGCCTAGATAGATACATCAAGGGCAAAACTATATATCACATAGACGACATAGAAGAGGAGCTATTTAAGCATTATCTTGAATTGTTGAAAAATAAGAAAAAAGCAGAAAGAACTACAAATCGAACATTACAGGAAACCTTCAAAACCACCTTTTTGCATCCTGTCAAGCCAGCAGAAAATGAAGCGTCGGAGAGTCATGAGCTAGCTGTCATGTCTGAGATGCGACGAAAACTGGAATTGGCCAAATTGGAACCAGGGCAGCTAAACAAAAAAAGTTCAGAAATTGATATGAAGATTGTCGCGTATGCCATCGTCCATAACCTTGAGGTTGTGGCGAAAGATAAATTATTTCTTGTGATGAGAGAATTATTTGGGCATTATGTAACTATCTACACCCCAGGCTTGGACCCGCTGGATAAATCACGCAAAAAGCAGCTGGAAGTCAGTTTGCGCAAAAACAGGGAAATACTGCCCATCGTTCTGTCCTCTGTAGAGAAACAAGGGTAATACAATCCAGCGTCCTGCCTAGTATAATTCGCCTATGACCATAGATTTCAACAATTGGTACTACCGGCCCGCCCCCACAGACACGATGGCCTCTAGGCTGGCAAGGATGCCTAAGTCCCGCAAGTTACCGATGCCCTACGAAGAGCTATTTCCCCTAGAGTGCCTCTTGAAAGAGCTTAAAAAGCTGCGGTGCAAAAAGAAGCTTCGGTTTGCAAGGGCATGCCAAAACAGGCCGTCCACTCAGACCAGCGAGCTGTGCATCTGCGATGTGATGGAACACCTTTCGGACTTGTCCAAAGACTGGATCACCAAACGCGATTTTGTGAACTGCCTCAGCAAGCATGGATACAGCACCGAAAAAGCCCTGGAAAAATATGCCTTCTACGTTGACGAAAAACTAGGCCACGAAGCAGACGACGAACTAGGCAGGCTGCAAGAGGCCGCTCTGAACGCCTACAACTGGTCAGCCGAAATGTCCCGAAGGGACGAAATCAGACTAAGTGCTGAGGCAAGTCGCGCTATGGGCAAAGCCCGACAAGCATGCAGAGACTTATGCGACCGCCTAGACCGGGAATGCGAAAAAATCATGGCGGAACCCCTCTGACAAGCCGTCAGAGTGCCA
This sequence comes from Candidatus Hopanoidivorans cymbastelae, assembly GCA_028283145.1. Lineage (GTDB taxonomy): Bacteria > Actinomycetota > Acidimicrobiia > Acidimicrobiales > Hopanoidiivorantaceae > Hopanoidiivorans > Hopanoidiivorans cymbastelae. The sequence goes on along the minus strand of JAPYNY010000029.1, from coordinate 812 downwards.
TACCCCCCACCACCACCTCAAAAAGCGAAACCGCCAGTCAAACTACCAAGTTGACCAAGTTAGGCGGCTTGGCTACCACCCGCTTAGGTTCACCGCCCCCAAGGTGATGGGCAACATTCGGCGAAGCTAAAGCTAGTTTCACAGCCTCCTGCTCAGAGATGTCAGCAGCCACCTCCAAGCGATCACGCAACTTGCCGTTCACCTGAACCACCATAACACAACGCTCCAAGGCCAACCGGCTCGGATCGACCACGGGCCAGCTTTGGCGGTGGATGTCCGGGTGGTGAATGTCAGAATCGTGGCCGTGGCGTAGCTCCCAAAGTTCAGCTGTGATATGGGGCACCATCGGAGCCAACACCAACAGCAGCGCATCGACCGCCTCTTCCAAAATGTCTCGGTGCGGGCCGCCCAACTGCGCCACTTCGTCAGCTTGCGCATAGCGATACAGCGTGTTGGTGAACTCCATGCAGGCAGCCACAGCCGTGTTGTAAGACCACTTGTCAAAATCCTTCGTGACTTTGTCAACAAAGCGATGGGTGGCAGCAACGATGTCCTCGTCCAATTGCGCAGGCACCCGGTCAACCTTGGCATTCGCCCTGAAAACTTCCTCATCCCAGACCGCCAAACGCCAAACCCGAGCCAAGAATTTAGCACATCCCTCAATTTGGAAGTCCTCCCAGTCCACGCTGTCCTGCGGAGGCTTGACCTGCAGATGGGCCAGCCGCAGCGCATCAGCCCCCTGAATGTCCAAAATCTCGGCAGGAGCCACCAAGTTGCCCTTGGACTTGGACATCTTGGCACCGCCTTTGAGG
>JAPYNY010000028.1 GCA_028283145.1 Candidatus Hopanoidivorans cymbastelae | reverse complement strand
AGGCGATAAATCCCGGTCACGGCAATCCAACCTCAAAACAGCACCACCACGCACAAAAACCCAATCACCAAATGCCACCCAACCACTATTTTCAACAGGCGAGCCATTCAACACAAAATCAACCACCGCAACAAACTCCCCGCCCGCCGAAGCCAGCACAAAACCCACCGAATAACACAGCCCACCATCAGGACAAACAAAACCAGCGCCAAAAACCACACCGGAAGCATCAGACCCAGATATCCGGTCGGATTCTTCCAACTCAAAAAACGCTCCCTCAGGCAACGGCAACGAATAACCACCCAACTCCCCCGAAAGCGTCGGACTAGGAGCCAAAGGCGGCAACACAAAAGGAAAAACCGGACTCCCCACAGGAGGAACAGACGTGCTAGGAGCCGGAAACGGAACAGTCGTGCTGGATGGGGTTGCAGGTACTGAAGTTGTTGTAGATGAAGAATCGTCGCCAACTGGGGGGACAGCAGTCGTTGTTGTCTGCTGTGCATTATTACTCGGGGTCTCATCCTGAGCGGTCACCTGCAAAGACAGCCCGGCAGATAGACCCACTACCAGCACAACAGATATTGCAAAGATAACAATTTGCCTATAATACTGTCTTTTAAAAGCCATAATAAAACTCCTTTTGAATTGCTAGCATCATGAAAGTATAAATATTAAGTAACTATAGCAAAAAAATTTTGCAATTGCATATTTTATTTGATGCTTTTGGTTAAGTGGTGATTTTTTGGAGAGTTCAGCATCAAGTCCATGAATGTGCTATCGTCTCAGGAGATTAGGTTGTCAGCAAGAAAGCTCGCGGGGCTGTGCGCCATAAGGGTGTCAGTGCCTTGGCGTTGTCGAGGGCTGTTCTCGGACGACGACATTCCCGAACCGTTCCGGGTTCTGTTCAAACGAGGGACTACTACGGCACCCCGCAGTCACATGAGATCCATGCAGCACACCAACCCAAAAAAATAAACCCCAACATTCACACCTACCTCCGTTTCGGTGGCTAAACTTAGGGTATGACACTTACAGCCAAAGAGCAGATTACTGTCAGGCGCGTCACTCCCACCATCGGAGCTGAGATAACTGGCATTGATCTCACCGACACAAGCCCAGAGAACATCACTCAAATTAACGATCTCCTGCTGGAGCACGGAGTTTTGTTCTTCCACGACAGCATGCTGGAGACCGAACAGCACTTGGACTTAGCCAGGAGCTTTGGCGAACTCAGCATCTACCCGCTAGAGAAGATCATGTTGAAGCCCGAAGACGAGCCTCAATATTTGACCGACATCATCGACCACGAAGACGACCCGATCAAACAAGGCAACTGGCACACCGATGTCACTTGGATTGACGAGCCTCCCAAGCTTGGATTTCTGCAGGCCGTTGATGTGCCCGCAAGCGGTGGCGACACCCTATGGGCCGACCTCTACAAGGCCTACGATGCGCTGTCGCCGGTAATGCAGAACTTCTTGGAAGGGATCACGGTCAATCACCGAATGTCTGAAAACCTTTTGCACCGAATTGGCCGAGCTGCCGGCCAGGAATTTGTCCAGAAATTGCTTGAGACATTCCCCACTGTGCAGCATCCTATGGTTCGCACCCATCCAGAAACCGGTCGCAAAGCCCTATTCATAGGCGGAGAATTCATGCTCAGCATAGAAGGCATGCATGATGATGAAAGTCAGTGGCTGATCAAGTGGCTGAAGCATCACATCACCAACCCCAACTTCCACGTCCGCTGGAGTTGGACTAACGGAGATTTTGTGATCTGGGATGAAAGGTGCACCAACCACAAGGCGCTTAACGATCACCAACCTAGCTATCGCCACATACGTCGTTGCACTGTTGACGGTGACAAACCCTTTTATCTAAACAACTAGCCGGTTGGGCAACTAGCCGTTTCCCTGCCGCCACCTTTGGCCGCGGCGGCATCGGCAACCGCATATGACTCTCACCAGTTCGCTTTCCAAGGTAACAGCCACGCCGGTCACCCCCAACATCGGGGCAGTCATAGATGGCATCGATCTCACCGATTCCAGCCCCGACAACATAGCTGCCATCTACCAGCTTTTGCTGGAGCACGGAGTTTTGTTCTTCCGCAACAGCATGCTAGAGCCCGAACAGCACAAAGCCTTAGCCAAAGGTTTTGGCAAACCCAGCATCTTTCCGCTGTTTGAACTTCTGGTCAAGCCCGGTTCAGAACCTGAATTCCTGACTGACATTGTGGATGCCCATGACGACCCTCCCAAAGCCGACATCTGGCACACAGATGTCACTTGGGTTGCCGAACCCCCCAAGCTTGCGATCCTCCAAGCGGTTGACGTGCCTGAAAGCGGCGGCGACACCCTCTGGGCCGACCTCCACGCAGCCTATGAAACCCTGTCTCCGCCAATGCAGGATTTCTTTGACGGGCTGGTCGTAACCCATCGGGTTTCTGAAGTTATTCTTGATGCCGCACGACGGGGCGGTGAGAAACTGGCTAGCATGCTGCTTGAAAAATTCCCGCCCGTGCAGCACCCGCTGATTCGCACCCACCCTGAAACCGGCCGCAAGGCCCTGTTCGTAGCCGATGAGTTTATGATCGCTATAGACGGCATGCATGAAGACGAAAGCCAGATGTGGCTGGACTGGCTGAGAGATTACATCAACAACCCCAACTTCCACGTCCGCTGGAGCTGGACCCAAGGAGACCTGGCCATCTGGGACGAAAGACGCACCAACCACCGAGCCCTGTCCAACCACTACCCCAGCTACCGCCACATGCGCCGCTGCACTGTGGCAGGTGATAAACCCTATTTCAAGGACTAATCTGCAAATATGACTCTGATTTCCCAAGACATTGAAACCACTCGGCTGTCGCCCTATCTTGGAGCCGAGGTAACTGGCATGGACCTCACCGATTCCAGCCCTGAAAATATCGCCGTCATCAATGAGCTTTTGCTGGAGCACGGAGTGCTGTTTTTTCGTGACAGCATGCTGGACGTCGAAGAGCATGAAGCTTTAGCCAGAGGCTTCGGCGAACCGAGCGTTTTTCCGCTGTCTAGGCTGATGATGAAGCCTGGCGCTGAGATTCCGTTTATGGGCGAAATTATTGACACCTCAGACGACCCACCCAATGCCGACGGCTGGCACACCGACGTAACTTGGATTCCCGAACCCCCTAAGATTGCGCTTCTTCAAGCCGTTGATGTGCCTGAAAGCGGTGGCGACACCCTCTGGGCAGACCTCTACACCGCCTACGAATCCCTTTCACAGCCAATGCAGGATTTCTTTGACGGGCTGGTGGTCAACCATCAGGTTTCTCCCGTGATTATCAATGCAGCCCGGCGGCGAGGCGGCGCAGAGTTGGCTGACTTGCTGCTTGAAAAATTCCCGCCCGTGCAGCACCCGCTGATTCGCACCCACCCCGAGACCGGCCGCAAAGCCCTATTCATCGCTGGAGAATTCATGATTTGCATTGAGGGCATGCACGAAGATGAAAGCCAGATGTGGCTGAGTTGGCTGAAAGACTATATCAACAACCCCAACTTCCACGTCCGCTGGAGCTGGACTCAAGGAGACCTGGCCATCTGGGACGAAAGACGCACCAACCACCGAGCCCTGTCCAACCACTACCCCAGCTACCGCCACATGCGCCGCTGCACCGTGGACGGCGACAGGCCGTATTGCTGAGTTGCAGCACGCCCGGGTTGCCCGCTTCATAGGATTTGCTGGCAGCAATAGACCCCGCTTCAACTCCAACGCAAACCAAAGCCAACTGAGTAATTTTTTGGGCCCATGAGGGCGCTTTTCTCTGTTACCGACAAGACAGGCTTGGCACCATTGGCTGTCGCGCTTAGCCAAGCGGGCTGGGAATTGGTTGCGACAGGTGGGACGGCCAAGCATTTGTCTGAGGCTGGGCTGCAGGTGAGCGAGGTATCGGAGTTGACGGGCTACCCTGCCATCTTGGACGGCCGAGTCAAGACGCTGCACCCCGCTGTTTTTGGTGGAATTCTGGCTGATATTCATAATCAGACCCACCTGGTTGACTTGGAAAATCACAACATCACGGCATTTGATCTGGTCGTCTGCAATCTTTACGCTTTCGACAGCAATCCCGGCGTTGAAAATATAGACATCGGCGGGCCAGCCATGCTTAGGGCGTCCGCCAAAAACCACCATTGCGTGGTGGTGGTAGTTGACCCAGCTGATTACGATTGGGTGCTAGCCGAACTGCTCGCTTCCAAAACTGTTTCGCTGGAATCAAGACGCCGATTGGCGGCCAAGGTGTTTCAAGTTTGCGCCCACTATGACGCCCAGATAGCCAACTGGCTCAACTCTCCAGATGAAGCAGCCGCGCAGCAACTTCCCGAAACCCTGAGCCTTGTCGCCGAAAAAACTCATAACTTGCGTTATGGCGAAAACCCAACTCAAGCTGCAGCGCGCTACAAGTTGTCCACCGGGCCGACGGGGGTGGGTATGCAGCCGGCCAGCAAACAGCCAGCCGACAGCTGGTTTGACCAAGCCGTGCTTCACAACGGCTCCGAAGCTACCGGCGGTAAAGGCTTGTCCTACCTGAATCTTTTGGATGCCGATGCTGCATGGCAACTGGCTTGCGTGTTGAACCACTCCCACAGCCTGCCCGCCGCCGTAGCTGTCAAGCACACCAACCCGTGCGGGGTGGCCTTGGCTGAAGATTTGATTTCAGCTTGGCAACGAGCCTACAGTTGCGACCCAGTGTCTGTCTTCGGAGGGGTAGTTGCCCTGAGCCAGCCTGTCAACTCAGAGTTAGCTGAACTGCTAGTGAATATTTTTCTGGAAGTCATCGTGGCACCTAGTTTTGAAGCTGGGCCTTTGGAAATATTCAGGAGCAAGAAAAATCTGAGAGTGCTGGAAGTTCCGAGCTATGCCCTGCCCAGCTTGGATATCCGCAGTGCGGCAGGCGGCTTGCTGGTGCAGGCTCCAGCTAGACCCAAAACGCAAAGCCAGGCTTCCTGGGAGGTCGTTACCCGCCGACACCCCACATCAGCTGAAGCAGCCGACTTGGCTTTTGCCTGGGATGTTGTCGCTGCCACCCAATCCAACGCCATTGTCATAGCCAAAGACACTCAAGCCATAGGCGTCGGGGCTGGCCAGCAAAATCGCAAAAACGCGGTGGAGTTGGCGTCTAAGCAGGCAGCCGAGCACTCCAGCAGTCTGCTAGCTGGAAGCGTCTGCGCCAGCGATGCGTTCTTCCCGTTCAGAGATGGTCTGGATGCAGCAGCCCAAGCCGGCTGTTTGGCAGTGATTCAACCCGGCGGTTCAGTCAGAGACCCAGAAGTCATCGCCGCGGCCGATGAACATGACATGGCCATGATCTTGACGCATCAGAGGTGCTTCAGACACTAAAGGTTCAGAGGAACTTCCGGTGCTAAATGGAAGGGCTTGCTAAATCGGGTTCTTGGGAGCGTATTTTCTGGCTTCTGGAAAGCGCTTGATCCAAACATCGGCCTGCTCCAAAAATGCTTTGACTTGATGCGTGGCAGCGCCACTGGGTCGAATTTCGTCTTCAAACAAACTCAGCACTTGAGTTTCGTTGAGCGGAAAAGCCTTGTCGCTCCCCAGATCCCGAGCAAACCTAGCGATGCTAGTGAAGCTGAAGGTGGCTTCGTCGGAGTCCAGAATATGTCGGCTGATTACTTTGTGAGCCTCCTCTCGCCCCAAGCCCAAAGCCACTGCCATTGACAATACCTTAGTGGAGCTCAAGGCAATCATCCAGTCTCGCACCTCAGCCCCCAGCGACTCTTCGGAAATCTCCAGACCTTCCAGAACTGCTAGGAAATTGTCCAATACCGCGTCGGTCGCAAAGCAGGCATCTGGCAGCATCACCCGCCTGACAACCGAGCAGCTGATGTCGCCTTCATTCCACTGCGCCCCAGTCAGCTCGCTCGCCATAGCCAAGTGCCCCACCAGAATGGTTTTCAAGCCTGCAATGCGTTCGCAGAGTCGTGGGTTGTTCTTGTGCGGCATGGCTGAAGAGCCAACCTGCCCCTCTTCAAACCCCTCAAAGAAGTGGCCTTCACCAGCCATCAGGCGAAAAGTCAGCGCCAGACTAGCTGGCCCCGCCACCAACTTCAGCAAAGCGCTGACGCACTCCAAGTCAAAAGAACGGGGATAGACCTGTGCGCTGGAAGTCTGCACCCCCTCAAATCCCAAATGCTGCGCCACACGCATTTCCAGCTGCTTGACTTTTTCGTAGTCACCATTGAAAAGCTGGAACAAATCTTGCTGCGTGCCCACAGGCCCTTTCAAACCCCGCAGTCTCATGCGCCCCAGCAGCGCGTCACTAGCTTCCATAGCCACCATTAGTTCTTCACCACAGGTAGCAAAGCGCTTGCCCAGCGTAGTAACTTGCGCTACGACATTGTGGGTACGCCCGGCCATCACCAGCGAGCTGTATTGCTGGGCTTTGGAGCATAAACACGCCAGCACAGCCGCAGCCTTGCCACGCAGCAGCAACAGAGCATCACGCATTTGAGCCTGTTCAACATTTTCAGTAATGTCTCGTGAAGTCAGCCCCAGATGAATATGCTGATAGCCGGCCAACTCGCAGAACTCTTCAATGCGTGCCTTCAGATCGTGGCGGGTGCGGGCTTCTCGCTTGGCTATGGAACCCAAGTCAATCTCATCCACCTTGGCTTCAAAAGCTGCTTCAGAAGCTTCGGGAATATTCAACCCCAACTCGCGCTGGGCTTTCAATATGCAGAGCCAAAGCAGCCGTTCCCGGCGTATTTTTTTCTCAAAAGCCCAGATGCCACGCATTTGCGTGCTGGCATAGCGCTCGGCCAAAATATTGGGGACGGGGGTGAATTCAGACATCTAGACTTGGCTGGCCGCGATTGGGCTGGCGAAAACTGGGCTGATACTGGCCATGGCTCGTCTGAAAGCAGCTGGTCTGAAACTATCCACAACTGAACTGAAACTAGGCTGGCACAACTTCAACGGGGATTCCGTTGACAGCGGCGTTGCCGGAGATTCTATCTACCAGAGTGCCAGGCGCCAGTTCGTTGTTGTTGACGCCGGCGTATTCCGAAGCCACCGACAGACGGGTGCCGGCTTTGTTGTGTCCCCAGCCGTGCGGCAAGCTCACAACTCCCACTTTGATGTTTTCAGTGACTTCCACTGGCACCTCCAAGCTGCCAGCCTCCGATGAAACCTGAGCCAAGCCGCCGTCTGCCACACCCGTGCGCTTGGCGTCTTCAGGGTGTATCAGCAGTGTGCAGCGGTCTTTTCCTTTGACCAAAACTCTCACATTGTGCATCCACGAATTGTTGGAGCGCACATGGCGGCGGCTGACCAGCAGCAGACCATTTGCAGGATTGGCTCGTCCATTTTGAGAGTTGGCAGCCTTGCCGTTTGAAGCTGCGCTGCCATGGATGCACTCCATTTTGTCTAGCAGTCTGGGCAGATCACCCACGATATAAGGCGGAGCGATTTCAATCATCCCCGATGGGGTGTGCAGTAGCTCTCTGACTCGTGGCACCATCGGCCCCATATCCAACCCATGCGGATTGTCTTTGAAATCCTGCAGGGTCAGCCCGTCTGGATTCTCGCCATAGCGATCTCCCCAAGGGCCTACTCGGATCATGAAATCGTTCATGCGCTCGGGGCCTGCCATCGGTGCTGAGTCTGATTCTGACTGCTGAGCGTAAGCCTCCAAGACATGCTGGGCATCCAAGCCGAAGTATGCGCACAATCCCGACAAAAACCCATCATCAATAGCCTGCAAATCAAAACTTTCATCGTCCAGCCCGCCAAGATAGGCACCTATTCTGGCTAAAATCTCCCACTCCTGCGGGCGGTCGGCTGGCGGCGGAAAAATCGCCGGGGAATAGTTGCCTGCGCTTCTAGCCGCCCAGGACCAAATCATCTCATCGTAGTGGGGCTGCTCCAAAGGCGACAGGCCCGGCAAGATGACGTGGGCTTGACGGGTGGTTTCATTCAGCCAGTTGTCAATGGAAATCATGCACTCCAGTTGAGGCAAAGCTTCGTCCAGAGCTAAAGATTCGGGCGAACTGATAACAGGATTGCCGGCAATGGTGACCAGGCCTTTGATTTGCCCTTGCCCCGGCGTGCCGATTTCTTCGCTCAGACAAGACACCGGAACTTGCCCCAGCACTTCTGGCGCACCCCTGACCCGGCTATGCCAACGTCCGAATTCCTGCTCGGATGGTGGTTCAAAGTTGAGCGTTGCCAGCGCGGGCGCGATGGGTTTGCCGAACATCATCCCGCCTGGGCTGTCAAAGTTGCCCGACAAGATGTTGACCACATCGATCAGCCAAGACGCCAGCGTGCCGAATTCCTGGTTGCACAAGCCAATGCGCCCATAGACCACCGCCGTGGGAGCCGCCACGACTTCACGTGTGATGCGCCTGATGGTCTCAGCTTCAATGTCGGTGATTTCGGCCACTGCTTCCGGGGAGAAGTCCGCCGCGGCTTGGCGCAGGTCTTCCAGTCCGTTAACGATGTCGGCCACGCTGCCCAAGTCCACCAAGTCCTCTTCAAACATAATGTGCACCATGGCCATCAAAAAAGCTGCGTCTGTACCCGGCAAAATGGGAAGCCACTCATCGGCATGGTCGCAGGTGCCGGTTCTGACAGGGTCAATCACAACACATTTGCCGCCTCGCTCACGCACCTTGTCCATCTCCCCCAGCACATCCGGGCACGCCAGCAAACTGCCTTGAGAGGCGTGCGGGTTGGCGCCCATGACCACGAAATAATCGGTGCGTAAAAGGTCGGGAGCCGGGATAGTCCAAGCATTGCCATACATCAGCCGACAAGACACGTTCTTGGGCCACTGATCAATGGTGCCGGCAGAATAACAGACCTCCAACTGAGCTAGTGCTTGAAACAGACCGACATAGCGACCAAGCGAGTAGTTGTGGACAGTCGGGTTGCCAACATAATAGGTGAAACAGGATTTGCCGTAGCGCTCCAGCACTTGGTCAATCAGCTCCTTGCAGCGCGCAAACGCCTCCTCCCAGCTGACTTCACGCCACTGCGGGTCATCCACCGGGCCCTGCCTGATCATGGGAGATCGCAGCCGGTCAGGATCGTGATAAAGGTGACCCAAGGTAGTGCCTTTAGGGCAAATGAAGCCCTTGCTCCATACGTCGTCTCTGTCTGGGCGGATGAGCTTGACTTGTGAATCTTCTACGTGGATTTGCAATCCGCACATGGCCTCGCACAGCGGGCAAGTTCTGAAATGAATCTCCCGTTCGGGCTGGGCTGCCAAGTCGTTGGAATTCACTATTTCTGTTGGCATTTTGACTCCTGACCGCTCCTGGAACTTTAGCTTTTTCGCTTTTTAGTTTAGTCTGCCAGCTAAATGCCTAAAGCTAAAGCTATAGCCTCAAGTTTCAGCTATCTAGGATAAAAGATAGGCAGTTGCCGAGCAGTTGCCAATTTTCAGGAGCTTAGTCATTGGAGGATACATGACCACATCAATTGATCTTTTGGACGGTGAATTCTACGTCAACGACCCATACCCTACCTACAACTGGCTCAGGGAGAACGACCCCGTTCACTGGGACGAAACCAACGAATTGTTCGGCATCAGCCGCTATGACGACATCGTTGAAATAGAGAAGAACAAAACGGTCTTCATCAGCTCCGACACCACTAAGGGGGGTTATCGCCCCAACATCCCTGCCGACCCTTCCCTCATTGGGCTGGACGACCCTGAGCACATCGCCAGACGGCGCCTGGTGTCGCGCCGATTCACCCCCAAGGCTGTCAAACAATGGGAGCCACTGGTGCGCCAGAAAGTAACTTCGCTGCTTGACAATGCCTTAGCAAGCGGTCACGCTGAGATAATTGCTGATTTGGCAGGCCCCCTGCCGGCACAGATGATTGGCCACCTGCTGGGCTTTCCCGAAGATCTTTGGCCCAAGCTCATGGAATGGTCGGAGCGAACCATCGCCATGGGAGGCGGCCCGAGATACCAAAGCGAAGCTGGTGGTGCAGCCGTATTGGAATTTGCCGAAGCTTCCGCCCAGCTGTATGAGCAGCGCCGTGGTTGTCCGGCAAGCGACGTCATGAGCACCTGGGTGGAAACGGAGGCCAATAACGTTTTAGGCAATTATTCCTTTGGGGTTGGCGAAATTGTGTCTGACTGCCTGTTGGTGCTTGACGGTGGCGCCGAAACAACCCGCACGACCATCGCGCGCACCTTATTGAATCTGCTTGAGTATCCCGACCAGTGGGAGCTGCTGCGTACCGGTGCCGACATCGACACGGCCACTGAAGAATTCATCCGTTACGTAACACCCATTCATAATATGTGCCGAGTTGCCAGTCAAGACTATGAAATCAGCGGTAAAACCATCCCGCAGGGTCATCAAGTTGTCTTGATGTATTCTTCAGGCAACCGAGACCCCAAACACTTTGACAACCCTGAAGTGATGGATATTGCCCGTGCTCCCAATCATCACCTGTCTTTTGGCTTTGGTACTCATTTTTGCCTGGGGGCTGCTTTGGCGCGGCTTGAAATTGCAGTTTTCTTTGAGGAATTTACCAAGCGCGTCAAGAGTTTTTCGTTGACTCCGGGAACTGAAGTGGTGGAGATGCCCAATGCCTTTGTCTATGGCATTCTGGAAGGGCATCTGGATTTAGTGGCAGCCTAGCTACTCCCAACGCCTGTTCTCTTCTGCCATTCCCCTTTCGCTGTCTTCTCCACTCGTGCCGGTGGCTCATAAGCCACACCGACTTTTGCGCGATGCTCAGATCACGGGCCAGTTTTCTGCTGGACACCTCTTTTAGGTTGGTCGCCATTAGATAAATGGCCGCTAGCCACTTTCTTACAGCCGTAAAGCTATTATGGATCTGACATTGCCCCTCCCCGCGGAACGCTCCGCGCTAAACCTAGAAACAGGAATATCGTAGTGGAAACCCTTGAGTAATTAAGGCTATAACTGCCAGGTAGACCCGTAACTCCAACTTGAAATAATCGTTGGGCTGGCCTATCCAACTATCTCACCACTGCTGTTGTAAATGAAGCAATCGTCTTGACCTGGCCCCACCCGAACTTCCACCGCATCAACTAGCGAAGAAGCAAACAAAATTCTCTCCCCTTCAGCACGATTGAGGTCATTAAGTGGAACATCATCTTCACCCTCGATCGGATGCACTAACGTAGTTGGATCTCTAAACAGAGCGGTAAAGTCTCCGGATCCTAGGACAGGAAGTTCTCTCGAAAATTTATTTAAGAAGTTATCTGCTCCTCTATTTTCACGAATGAACATTATTTCGTCAGAGCCTATTTCCAAGCCCGTACCGCTACTTGGTTCAATCCAGAAACAGACCGGAATGCAACCAACTGCACTTCCCTTCTGATTCACTGGAATTGCAGCACGCTGATCTGGTGGTCCGACTGTTCTTGCTGGTACAGTGCCAACTACTTCGCCTTCAACGCCCGCAGCTGCCAGAATTGGGTCGTGGATTTCAACTCCGTTACATCGGCTTTCAAGGTTGGGAGACTGTTCTTCCAAGTCGTCTGAGGAACTGTTTGTGATGGCCACGATGACCACGCCAGCGGCTACAGCCATCAGCACTAGGACTGCGGTAACAATCAGAGTTTGAAGGGTGATACCCCGTTCTGAAACTGTGAGACCCCCCCCCGACTTGGCTCAGCTGCAACTGCCGCCTGTCGGTCAAAACCCCGCTCACCGGCTGCGTGTGCACCCAAAGCTTGGCGGATTGACAAAGCAGCAGCGGCTAACACTACCCCTGCTGCAACTATATTGATGGCCATCATAATTTACTACTCTCTTTCTTTATTGTGATTGTTGATTATGAACTACCATACTATATTATTTTTGTGCTTGCCACAATAACGTTTTAGACCAATATTCCTAACAACCCGTAATACGGCATCTGCTACAAAGGCCAGATTTTCATGCAAGCAGCTCACCAAACCCAAAAAACCACCAACCCCCCAGAAAAGCAAGCAAGATATATAAGCTTCTAAACTTTTGTCACCTTCCGCAACTCTTGCATCTTTCTATAAATTTTGCCACTTCTAGCCATAACTACCTCACAGGGGCAAGAGCCCAGCCCCGACATCTTGCTGGATCAGTTTCTGGATTTTGCAGCTTCCAAATCGCTGGAACTTTACTCCCACCAAGAAGAAGCCTTTCTTGAAATCTTGGAAGGCAACCATGTCATCTTGAATACCCCCACCGGCACAGGCAAATCTCTGGTCGCCACCGGAGCCCACTTCGCGGCCCTGGCTCAAGGGAAACGCAGCTTTTACACCGCACCCACCAAAGCTCTGGTTTCAGAGAAATTTCTAGCCCTGCGAGAAGACTTTTCTGAGACACAAGTCGGCATGATAACCGGCGACACAGCCATCAACCCACATGCTCCGATCATTGCCTGCACAGCTGAAATTCTGGCTTATCTTGCGCTAAGGGAAGGGGCCGACTGCGATGCCGAAGTGGTCATCATGGACGAATTCCACTACTACAGCGACACTGAGCGCGGCTGGGCTTGGCAGATACCTCTATTACAACTCCCACGAGCACAGTTTTTGCTGATGTCGGCCACCTTGGGAGACATGACCTTCTTTGAAAATGACTTGACTGAGCGCACCGGACGTTCCTGTGCTTTGATCACCGGCACTACCAGAGCCGTGCCGCTATCGTTCCAATATCGCGAGACTCCGCTTCATCAGTCCATCGAAACAGTGCTGGAACAGGATTTGGCTCCGGTCTATGTTGTCTATTTCACTCAAAAGCAAGCTTTTGCGGCTGCCCAAGCCTTTGCCAGCATCGGCGTGCTGTCTGCATCTGAGCGTGCCAAAGCCAGAGACATCATTCAAGACTTCCCCTTTGACACCCCAGTTGGCAAGGATCTAAAGCGACTGGTGGGTTTGGGAATTGGCGTCCACCATGGCGGACTCCTGCCCAAATATCGGCTGATGATGGAACAGCTGGCTAGCTGGGGAGTGCTGAAGATCATCTGCGGCACCGACACTTTGGGAGTAGGCATCAACGTGCCCATACGTACGGTCTTGTTTAGCCAGTTGTGTCGTTTTGACGGCTCCAAAACCCGCATTGTGACTGCCAGGGAATTTCATCAGATAGCTGGCCGAGCCGGACGCCGTGGCTTTGATACACAGGGGCATGTCTGGGTGCAAGCTCCAGCCCACTGGATTGAAAACCAACAAGCTGAGAAAAAAGCAGTTGCCGGAGCCAAATCCAAGCGAGCTGCCAAGAAAAAGCCGCCCGAAAGAAATTATGTGCACTGGAACATTGACACCTATCAGCGTTTGATACAGGCTGAGCCTGAGCCGTTGTTTTCCAATTTTGGCATCAACCATCAAATGCTGATCAGCACTTTGAGTCGGCCTGGCGACAACTGCGCAGCTGTGAACCAACTCTTGCGCGACAATCATGAGCCCCGTTCCCGCCAGCGCAAGCACATCCGCCGAGCTGTCTCGCTGTATCGTTCCCTGAAGCAGGCTGGCTTGGTGGAAGAAGTGGCTCTGGGTCAAGCTTCACCGGCGCACACGGAGCCGCACCCGAAGCCGCTCAAGGCTGTGCGCGTCTCACCTGAACTGCAGGACAACTTTGCCTTGCACCAGCCGCTTTCGCTGTTTGCCTTGGAAGCTTTGTGGGTGTTGAAACCCGAAACTCACGGAGAGGTCTTGTCGGTGCTTGAAGCTGTGCTTGAAAATCCCATGCCTATTTTGTGGGCTCAGGAGAACCTGCGTAGGAAAACAGCCCTAGAGGAGATGAAGGCACAGGGGTTGGATTATGAAGCACGACAGGAAAAACTGGAGCAGATAACCCACCCTAAACCGCTGGCTGACTTCTTGTTTCCAGCTTTTGAGATTTTCAAACAACAGCACCCTTGGGTCGGGACTGACCAGCCGCAGCCCAAGTCGGTCGCCAGGGAACTGTTTGAAACCCAGCTGGGCTTTTCCGACTACGTCCGTCTTTACGACTTGAAGCGAAGTGAGGGGTTGCTCTTGCGCTATCTGGTGGACGTCTATAAAAGCCTGCAACAAAATATTCCAGTTGATTTGGAGTTGAACCTTGAGGGTGAAGACATTTCCGCGGATGCCGACAGCACCTCTGGTGGCGGTGCTTCTAGCGACAGCACTTCAAGCATTGACATACTTTGCCAATGGCTGCATGATTTAATTCAAACGGTGGATTCTGATGTGCTGGCCGACCTTGAGAGTCTCGTGCTGGGAGCTGCCGATTCAAAAGCGGACTCAACTGCAACGCCAGAGTTGAGCTTTGCCCAAGTCCAACGAGTAGTACGCCAAGAGATGTTCCGCTGGGTGGAAGCCCTGGCCCGCCGTGATTACCAAGCCATTCCTGCTCCCCTAGGCGCTATGGCAGCCGAAAAAGCTCTAACCCCGTATTGGGAAGAACATGACTCGATCATCATTGATGCCAGTGCCAGAAACCTGCAATTCTTTTCACTGGAGACTCCACATGAAACTGACTGGCAGAGCTTGGCTGCCACGCAGACCATCTCCGACCCACAAGGCTGGCAGGAATGGGAGCTAGAAGCTGAAATCTCCCGCAATGGCGGCGAAATTAGCGTCGCTTGCGTAGCTATTTACAACAAGGGAGACCTTTAGCCCTAGCGACTTTGAAGCGCCTCGATCAGCTTGGGCAAGACTTTGTGAACATCGCCCACAATGCCTAAATCAGCTACCGAAAAAATAGGGGCTTCTGGGTCTTTGTTGATTGCGATGATGTTCTTAGCGCCTTTCATGCCCACCAGATGTTGAGTGGCACCAGAAATGCCGCAAGCTATATACACAGAGGGCTTGACTACTTTGCCGGTCTGTCCCACCTGATAGGAATAGGGCACCCAGCCTGCATCCACTATGGCACGGGAAGCTCCCGGTGCTCCGCCCAGCAAAGAAGCTATGGTTTCAATCATCTGATAGTTGTCGGCGTTGGTCAGCCCTCTTCCGCCTGAGATCACGATATCGGCTTCATCCAGCTTGGGGCCTGAAGTCTCCTCAACATGTCGGCTCAAAACCACAGCTGCGTCAGTCCCTTGGGGGTCGCCCTTGGGCAACTCCACCACGGCAGCTGCTCCACCACCTGTTTCTTCGGCAGTAAAAGACTTGGGACGCACCAAGAAAATAGGCAAATGGCCGTCAGCAAAGCGAGCCTTCACATTGACCGTCCCGCCGAAGATCGGCTCAACTCCAGCCAGCGAGCCTGCGGTAGAACCTTCCAAATCCACAACATTGGTGAGCACCGGGGCATTCATCTTGGCCGATAGCCTGCCTGCCACATCCCGCCCTGCGTAGGTCGTGCCGAACAAAAGGGCGTCTGGCTGGGCAATGCCCGAATCCCAAGCTGCTTTGATGGCTGTAGCCGCTGTCGCACCTGGAAGTTTCCCGGAGAGATCGCCTGTGGCATAGACTGTGCCCACCCCATGACGCCCTAACTCTTGCGCTACGATAGCGCCATCTCCCCCAAAGACGGCAGCCACTTCTCCTAGTTGTCTGGCTTTGGCTGCCAACTCCAGAGTTATAGGGGCTACGTTGGAGCTGTTGGCCCCGGCGGTTTCAGCATAAATCCAAATCATCAGATCACCTTCAGTTCTTCCAGGAAGGCCAAGACGCGTTCATGACCGTCGCCTTCATCTTCTACTATTTCCCCAGCTTGGCGGGCTGGTGCTTGCGCTATGTCTGTTATCTCCTGTCGGCTGCCGTCCCAGCCGATGTCTTCAGCCGTAATGCCCAGATCTTCCAAGCTGGGTTGAGCTAACGGCTTAGACTTGGCAGCCATGATGCCCTTGAAGGATGGAAACCTGGGTTCCACCACCCCTGCCGTTACCGACACCACACAAGGCATCGGGCATTCCACTTCGTCATAACCCTCTTCGGTTTGGCGATGCACCTTCACCATGCCATCGCTCACTTCTACAGCTTTGGCGAAGGTTACCGACGGCCAGCCCAGCAATTCCGCCAACTGCTCCGGGACAGTGCCGGTATAGCCGTCACTTGACTCCGTGGCGGCCAGCACTAAATCGGGAGATGCGGTGGCTATGGCCGCAGCCAGAACTTTAGCCGTGGCTAGGGCATCACTGCCCAACAGCCGTGAATCGCTGACCAGAATTGCCTCGGCGGCTCCCATAGCCAGGGCGGTGCGAAGTCCGTTGGTCTCGTCATTGGGCGCCATGGATACTAGGACTACCGAACCCTCGCCTGCTTTGTCCACCAGCTGCAAGCCCATTTCCACACCATAGGAGTCGGACTCATCCAAGATGAGCTTCATGTCTCGCTTGAGGGTTTTAGTGTTGGGGTCTAGTTCTCCAGGGTCGGCAGGGTCGGGAATTTGTTTTGCGCATACTACAACTTTCATATACAAAGTGTGCTTGAAAATGTTTGAAATTCAAACTTGGCCCGCAATTTGCACTAAGCGCTGTGGCAGCGCCACCTGTCGTACACCCAAGCAGCGCCTCAACCACCCGTCACCCAGCTGCTACCCGACAAGCAGTGCTTCAGCCGCCACTCCTCCCCCAACAGTCGCCCCTCCCCCAGCAGTCCAAGTGTGAATGTGTAGCGTTAAATCTCTGTGAAAGTTTTGTTGCTGGTCAATCCATACGCTTCGGGCGTCAACTCCAAAACCAACGTTCGCATCCGAAGGGCACTCCGTGAGAAATTTGACTTGGCTGAGAAATTCACGGCTGAACGCGGGCACGCAACTGAACTGGCTAGAGCAGCCGCTAAGGAAGGCATTGAAGTGGTGTTTGTGCTGGGCGGCGATGGGACATTGAACGAGGTGGCTAACGGACTATACGGCACAAGGACTGCCATGGCCCCACTGCCAGGCGGCTCCACCAACGTGTTCACTCGTTCACTCAAACTCCCCGCCAATGTTGTAGCTGCCACCAAGCAACTGATCGACTTGTTGGAAAATCGCCAAATGACCCAGATAGGCTTGGGGTGCGTCAACGGTCGGCGCTTTTTGTTCCATACTGGGGTTGGTTTTGATGCGGCTGTGGTCAAACTGGTGGAACGCAAAAGCGACTTGAAACGTTGGCTCAGGCATCCGCTCTATGTCATGAAAGCTACGTCTGCCTGGTTCAGACATTACGACCACAAAAACAATGTTCTCAGGATTCAAGTCCAAGAAGATGTTGCGGACATGCAAGTTGAAGACACAGCGGTGGGGCCCATGTGTCTGATTCTGAATACCAACCCCTATACCTATCTTGGCAGCCGTCCCCTAGACATCTCTCCAGATGCCAGCCTGAGCCGCGAGCTTGTCTTTGTGGGGTTGAAATCCTTGAGCGCAACATCTTTGCTGCGACTAGTGAGAAAAGCCTTGCGCGGTAAGGGCAAGCTCACTCAGGACAAAGCTGTGGATTATCGCCCAGACATGACCAGCTTTGCCTTGACTTCTGAGACTTCGATTCCCTGGCAAGTGGATGGTGACTATTGTGGTGAGGCTACCCACTGGGTTTTTTCATATGAACCCAGAACTCTTTGGCTGCTAAAGCCACAAGAGCAAGCTGCAAACTAGCCAGCTTTACCCGCAGCTATCCGTCGGATTTGCCCTGCTCCAACTCCTGTCTCACCGCAACTGCCATATCGGGGCAATCGGTTACGATGCCGTCAACCCCATCTGAGATCAATCGGCGCATCAAGTCAGCTTCGTTGGCAGTCCAAGTATGAACTTGGAGACCTCTGCTGTGCGCCTCATCCACCAACTTGGAAGTTATGTTTGAAGTGTGAAACGAGACCAATGAGTGTCCCGCCTCAACTGCCACCTCAACGCTTTGGGCCGCCATCATCGGGTCAAACACCAAAAATCCTGTCGTCATTTCCGGATCCACAGCCCGGATGCGGTTGATGGTTTCCAAGTTGAAAGAAATCACCATTTGCCTTTGGGTGTAAGCCATCAGCGTTCCCGCAACCGCCACCGAGATTTGATTTTCCGAGTCATAACCCGGCTCGCGTGGATCATTTTTGATCTCAACCACCACCCCGACTCCTTCGCAAACTTCCAAGGCTTGAGCCAACGTGGGCACATGGGGAGGCAAATCCTGGCTGTCTATTGAGGCGATAGGCTGGCTGCGACTGTTGGCCAAGTGAGCATCATGGTGCAAAACCAAGACACCGTCGCTGGTTTGCCTGACATCCATTTCCACCCAGTCGGCACCTAGCTCTTTGGCTAGGCGAAAAGCCTCCAAGGTGTTCTCAAGTTCCCTGGCTGAAGCTCCTCGGTGAGCGATGACTTCTAGTCCCAAGTTGCTGCTTTCCTAAGCTGGCACATTTAAGCCGACCCAAATCCAATCTGGGAATCACCTGCCTGCGGGTCAACTTCCACAAATGCCAAATTGTCCAAAGCAATTCCGTAGCTGCGCCCCATTCGGTCTTGCACCCAAAAGAGCTTAACCTTCTGGTTGTTGACTGCTGCCTCTAGCGAGGATTTGAACTTGTCTGGCTCGATAGAATCGCTTAGCTCAACAATTATTTCACGGGGTGTTTCAACAAACCCGAATCTTGCTTTGGTGACTTGGCCCATTTCGGTCTTATCCTCCTATGAGTTCACGATTTTCAATGCTGGGTTGTAGCGCCTGGTGGGAGCTAACTCTACATCAATTCTTTCAGCTAGCTTACGAAAAACTGCAGCTATCTCGCTGTCGGGGCTGGAAATCAGCACCGGCAAACCGCGGTCGGCTCCTTCCCTGAAAGCAAGCACCATCGGAACTTGCGCCAAGAGCGGCACGTCAATCTTGCTGGCCAGGGCTTGTCCGCCACCAGCTCCGAATAGCTCATATCGCTTACCGTCATCGCCCGTAAACCAAGACATATTTTCAATAACGCCCTTAACGGCCAGATTGACTTTCTTAGCCATGAAAGCTGCTCGCTGAGCCACACTTTGAGCCACAGGCTGAGGGGTGGTGACCACATACACTTCGCTGCGTGGCAAGAACTGTGCCAGCGAGATGGAAATATCCCCGGTGCCAGGGGGGAGGTCAACCACCAAAAAATCAGGATCGTCCCAAAGCACATCATCCAGGAATTGCTGCAGGGCTTTATGCAGCATTGGCCCGCGCCAAATGACAGGTTGGTCTTCCTCTGCAAAAAACCCCATGGAGATGCATTGAACCCCGTAAGCCTTCGGAGGCAACAACTTGTTGCCCACGGCTTTGGGCGGGTCGGACACACCTAGCATCCTCGGAATTGAAAAACCCCAGACGTCGGCATCCACAACTGCCACTGAATGTCCTCTGTCAGCCAGTGCCACAGCTAAATTGGCCGAGATGGAGGACTTGCCCACGCCGCCCTTGCCTGAGGCGATTAGCAGGCAGCGTGTGGTATTGGCCTGCTCGCTAAAGACCGTCATGTTCGTCTTTCTTCACTGCTTTTTAGACTAATGGCATACCGCTAAAGGCAGTTGTTCAGCACCATGCGCCACTATTTTGATCACGCTTCCATTTCGCCTTGCCGGCCTCAGGCGCAAGCGGCCATGCAAGCTGCCTTGGAGTGTTTTGGAGACCCTGCACGAGGGCATCAGGAAGCTCTTCAAGTGCGTTTGCTGATTGAAGAAGCCAGAGAAAAGGTGGCAGGTTTTTTTGGGACTATACCACGCAGCGTAGTCTTCACCAGCGGTGCGACTGAAGCTATTACCACTGTGGTCAAAGGCGCCACCAAGCGAGGCAACCACCAGGTAACTACTGCCATTGAGCACTCAGCGCTCAACAAGCGCCTAGAGAAATCTCCTGAGATTCGTGTTTCCAAAGTTGGCGTGGATGCTCAGGCCACAGTTGAGCCGCCTGCGTTGCTAGCCGCCGTGGAAGATGAGACCGCCGTGGTGCATCTGCAGCTTTGCAATCACGAGCTTGGCACCTGCCAGGCGGTGGCAGAAGCAGCCGAAGCGTGTCGCAACAAAGGGGTCTGGCTGCACACTGACGCGGCCCAAGCAACTGGGCATATGCAGTTCTCATTTGAAGATCTGGGAGTGGATTTTATGTCTGTTAGCGCTGCCAAAATGGGAGGCCCGCCAGGGGTTGGGGCACTGCTGGTGCGCCGGGGACAGCGCTTGGATCCGCTTTTTGTGGGGGGCGACCA
>JAPYNY010000027.1 GCA_028283145.1 Candidatus Hopanoidivorans cymbastelae | reverse complement strand
CCCATGCACAGCCAGCCCACCCCTGCGCAGCATTGGGGAAGTCATGGGGGCTCTGCGCAAATATTGCCTCCTGATGCCCACGGAGGACTGTGAGATTGAGTTCACCGCCAAACCAACTGGGTAGCCAGACTTTTTGAGGCCTGAGCCCCCTAGTGGAGTTATGACGGTCAAAAGGCAGGGGGGCACTGAATTGGAAATGGTGTTTCCTGCCCATTTTCTGACAGTCTTGCCAAATGGCATAAAGCACATCCCTCCGATGTTGGATGGTGAAGTTGTGAGTTATTGTTTATCCAGTGAGCATAACATTGCTCCCATGAAGACTATTACCATCAAAGTACCGCACGATTTGAAAAAATTTGCCAGCGGTGGGCCAGAACTTAAAGCAGACCATTGTAGCATCATTGGGTCAATGGTGTGGGGGCTTGGCGGATAATTGAAGCAAGCAAATCAAATACTTACTCTTGGAGACGGAGAGCAGCAAAATGATAGCCAAGACAGATTTATAATAATTTCTTTAGAATTCGGTGGAGTAATTCACCCTCATTTGGAATGCAATCACTATATTCCCTGTTTACTGTTGGCTCTTGAAGATGATAAGATTTTATCTGCTCTCAAACTGACAGCAGCTATGTAAACTTATAAACCAAAGTGTTTAAATTTCTTTCACTTTTTATTTCTGGCAATCTATTGCCATTATAGGTTTAAGGCTATTGCGGCGGAAAATGCAACATCCGGTCACAATTCTAAAAGAAACTGAAGCGTCAAAGGAATTTGATGCACACATTAATACTCTGGTTGAGGGGATCTTGGGCTTAAAGGGGCTTGCCATGTTAGAGCTTGCTTATGAGCAACTGCTCTTTTCTTGCGGCAGCTATCATGAGAAAATTGCCAAGCAAAGAATTGTCCTTGCGAGTTCAAATGAGCAATTGATTAGTTTAGAAGTATCATGTGAGATAGAAGCCATGATAGCACATATACAATTCTACTTTGAAGTAGCTAAGAAAATTGAAGAGAGCTATATTGAAAGTAGACTTGATGTTCCATATGCTTTCCATTTGAAAAATATTCATAGTGACAATTCTTAACAAGGCAAAAAAATTAAATTTGAATTGGAATCAGAATTTAGATTGCTGCGCAATTTCATAACACATGTTGGCAAATTATCTCAGCTAAAAGTCCATTTGATGGTTTCCGATCGTTTCAATACAGATAAAATTTCAAAATTTGATTCTGAGTTTGATATTGCAATTTTAAAATTTCCATTTTCTTTTCTGGTAACTTAGGATAATTTCTATTCTAGCTATAAACCATTATTCTGAAACGACCCAAATGAAACCTTAAATGTGTCTGAATTAATTAAACTTCACTTGATCCGCATAAACGAACATTATTGCTTCATCAGCGTCCAGAGTGAAATCATAAATGGTTGGAAAAGTCAATTGGAAGAATCGTGGAATATATTGCGAGAGGAAATTGAAATTCAACCTGAAGTTGAGTGGATGGTTGACCATATTTTGGCAGAAGAAACTAAGCGGCGTGAAATTGCTGAAGCCAACCAAACAAACCCTTGGCATCATGAGTTGAGGCAAACCAGCTAGCAAAGCAGAACCCGCTAAACTCTGCTATTCTAATAATTTCTAGGAGGTAGAAATTTTGTCGCAGACTACAATGATTGAGACGCCAGAAGCGCAACGGCAAGACAACGTTACCAACTGGGCGGCAGAGCAGTTCCGCGGGCATTACCAAGACAGTTCCATTTCTAAGGATGACATCTGGTTTTACATCTACGGGGTGATGCACGCTCCCGACTGGCGTAAGACCTACGCCAAGGATTTGCGGGAGAGCCTGCCTAGAGTCCCGCTGGCTCCTGATTTTGCG
The DNA here is from genome assembly GCA_028283145.1 of Candidatus Hopanoidivorans cymbastelae. GTDB lineage: Bacteria > Actinomycetota > Acidimicrobiia > Acidimicrobiales > Hopanoidiivorantaceae > Hopanoidiivorans > Hopanoidiivorans cymbastelae. Next base: position 57,001 of record JAPYNY010000027.1, on the reverse strand, counting down.
GCTTTCCGGGATGCTGGCCGGGAGTTGATGGATCTCCACACAGGCTATGAGTCCTGCCCGGAATATGGGAAAGTTGTCTGCCAGGTGGACGGCACACCATCTGAAGACGATGCCGCCGATCCGGAGGTTTACAGAATTGCCGACCGGATGCGCTGGAGCAAGTTCAACCTTCCAGGCATAGCAGATTTGAGCGAAAGCGAAAGCCAAAACCAGGATGACAGTCGTAGTTCCGAAGTCGCCCCGAAATTCGACAAAACCAGACTTGTCATCAACCCAAGGTGCGAACTAATCAACATCCCGCTCCAAGCGCACAACTACACAGTCTCAGGCCGCTCGCCCTTGGAATGGGAAGTTGACAGCCTTCGCCACAAAGAAGACAAACGGTCAGGCATCACCGACGACCCCAACACCTGCGAAGAGTGGGCCGACAACCCGTTTGAACTGATCCGCCATCTAAGGCGTCTGGTGTATGTGAGCGTGAAATCTGCCGAGATTATTGCTAGCTTGCCAGCTTCCATCAACCTTGATGCAGCTGGCGACCCCAAGCCCTCAACTGAAAGGCGCAAGTAGATGGCCTACATCGAAGAAGTCATAAGAACCCTCCGCGAGGACGACCCCAGCCGAGTCAAGGAGGGCAGGCGGTTTGAGAAGTTCGTCAAGACCGCCCTAGAAAGCCATCCTGGGATATTCGGCCAGGAGCGGTTTGAGACAATCTGGTTTTGGAGAGATTGGCCCGACCGGCAAAAACACGGCTACTCCGCTAAAGACATTGGCATAGATCTGGTCGCCAAAGAGACACAAGCCACGGGGGGGGGGCTTGTTGCCATTCAAGTCAAGTTCGGCGACAGCGAAGTCTCCACCGCTGAAGTTGATTCGTTTTTAGGCGCTTCCGGAACCGATTTTTTCACTTCGCGGCTTATTGTTTCAAGTCGTGAGATTGCCAAGGTAGGCCTCCAAGAATTAGAAAAAGCATCCCCGCAGTGCCAAATTCTGCGCACTTCGGAAATGGACGGTTGGCTCAGCGATTGGCGCATCTATCTCAAGGACGAAAGCCAGCCGCTGAAAATTGAGTTTGAAAAGCATGAACTGCGTGAGTATCAAGATGAAGCTGTTCTCAAGATAGACAAAGGCTTCACCGAAGCCAACAAAGGTCAGTTGATCATGCCCTGCGGATCGGGCAAGAGTTTGGTGGCCCTCCATGCTGCCGAGAAAATAGCTGGTGCCAACACCGATGTGCTCTATCTAGTGCCGTCCATTGCGCTCATGGGGCAGACTATGCGCGAGTGGTCGCAGCAGCGCAGTCTGGCGATGCAGTATCTGGGCGTGTGCTCAGATGTCACTACCGGCCTGAAAGCTACCGACGACGCTTCCACGGCTGGCAACTTGACCGAACTCGCCATTCCCGTCACCACAGACGCCGAAAAAGTGGCCGAGCAATTGGCTCGCAAGCCTCTGGCTGGCCACATACGGGTTATTTTCTCCACCTATCATTCCACGCCTAAAATTGCTGAGGCGCTGAAGAGCCTGCCCCATTTCCATTTTGACTTGGTCATCTGCGATGAGGCCCACCGCACCACTGGAATTTCCGAAGCCCACAGCAAGAAAGACAACATCAAGGGCTATCACGGCATCAGCCCGTTCCAGCTGATCCACCACAACGAGCACCTACCCGCCAGCAAACGATTGTTCATGACGGCCACCCCCAGGATTTTCACCGACAAGCAGCGCAAGAAAATTGATGAGGGAATCTATGAGGACGAATTCAGTTATTCAATGGACGATCCCGACCGATATGGCGATGAGTTCTTCAAGATGTCTTTTGCCGATGCTTTGCAAGCGGATTGTCTGTCTGATTATGAGGTGATTGTCATCGCGGCTGATGAGAGGTCTTACCTTCAGTCGCTGGAGGATTCCAGCTTGGCGCATGATGACCCTGGGCTGAAGGAGATGATTTCCACCAGCGCGGCGGTGAAGCTGGCCGGTAGCTGGGATGCGCTGGCTACGCCGCAGACCATTAGTTTTGACCGCGACCGCAAACCAGGCGAGTTGCGCCCTGAGTGGGGGGCACCCGCCCGGTCTGCCATTGCGTTTTGCAACACCGTGAGGAATTCCAAACAGGCGGCCTTGCACTGGCAGAAAGTTGCCGAAGCGATTTCTGGGCGGCACGCGGCTGATGTTGCACAACATGCAACTGGCCCCGGGCGGCACGAGAGTGGTGCCGACCAGCCTGCGACTGGTTCCGGCCGGCACGCAACAATCTCCGACCGATACGCAACTGGCGATTTTTTGGGAATTGACGTTCGCCATCTTGATAGCCACACACCCGCCAATGAGCGTGCCGACTTGTTGCAAAGACTGCGCAACTTGGAGGCTCTGAATCCAAGCAGCTCCAGCCCGAAATTGATAGACGTCGCAGACATCGCTCCTAGCAATCCCAGCGACTCCCAAAATTCCACAGGCAGCAGCACGACATGTCGTGTTTTGACAAACGCCAGGGTGCTATCGGAGGGCGTGGATGTGCCGGCTTTGGATGCGGTTGTGTTTTTGGAGCCGCGGTCGTCCGAGTTGGACATCACCCAAGCAGTTGGCCGGGTGATGCGCAAGGCCCCGGGCAAGCAAAAGGGCTACATCATCATTCCGGTAGTGATACCAGTGCATGAGGTTGACGTTGAGGATGAGGACGCTCGTATTTCTCACGCCGACAAGATTTTAAGCAGCAGCGATTTCAGCGCTGTTTGGAAAGTAGCGCGGGCGTTGCGTTCACATGATGATCGCATTGATTATTGGCTGAACAACCCGCATACCGCCAAGCAGACCACAACCTTCAGGCTACGCACCACCAAATTCCCATCTGCCAACCGAGACACCGAAACAAATAGCGCATCAAATGGCGCCGACACCAAAGTCGCCCGTGACACCTTTGAGCAGTTGTCGTTAGCCTTAGCGCAAAACTTCGCTTCAATGTTGGTAAGTAAATGTGGCGATCGGCAGTTGTATCCACGCTGGGGCGAACAAGCTGCCAGAATATGCGAAACAATCCGCCAGCGTGTGTCGGTTCTCATCTCACGGGCAGGCGGGCTGCCCAATGCTTCAGCGGACGCTTTTGACGAATTCTTGAGTGAAATTCGCCTCGCTGTCAGCCCTGATGTTTCATATCGGCAAGCCGAGGAAATGGTGGCTCAGCACATCGTGACAATTCCTGTCTTTGACGTGTTGTTCTCCGGATCGGATTTTGTATCCAGCAATCCTGTCTCTATCAGCATCAACAAGCTGATCGGGATATTTGAAGCTCAAGGCGGGAAGTTTGAGGAGGATTTGCGCCCGCTGAAGCGCGCCTATCAAACGATGGAAAGGGCTTTCCAAGGCGCAGTCAGCAGCCAAGACAAGCTGGACATTTTGCGGGAGATTTACGATGGGTTCTTCAATGCTGCTATGAAAAAAGCAGTCGAAGCGCTGGGCATCGCCTACACGCCTGTAGAGCTGGTGGATTTCATCTGGCGTTCGGTTGATGCTGTGTGCCGCCGTGAGTTTGGCAAGGGGCTGACTGATGAAGGCGTCAATATTTTGGAGCCTTTTGCCGGCACTGGCACATTCATAAGCCGACTCCTGACAGGCAAGGACAGCCAAGGCAATTATCTCATCCGTGACGAAGACCTTGCCCGGAAATATAACCACGAAATCCACGCCAACGAGTTGATTTTGCTGGCCTACTACATCGCTGCCTTAAAGATAGAGGAGACCAAGCACAGCCGCGAGCAAGAAGCTAACCCAAACAGCCAAGCCAAATATGAGCCTTTTGAGAACATTGTGCTGACTGACACTTTCTTGATGAATGAAAATTTGGCTGCGAGAGCCTCCGAAATGTTTGAGCGAAAAGACGGCAACCCCGAACGAGTTCAGAAGCAAAACCAGCTTTCCATACAGGTGATTGCTTCCAACCCACCTTGGTCATCCGGGCAGGACAGCGCTTCCGACGACAATCCCAGAACAAAATACAAAGCTATTGCCGACCGGGTCAAGGAAACATACGTAGAAAGTCAAAAGAAAATTTCAAATAGGCGACTTGGTGGCAACGCAGCTGGCAACACTTACGTTCAAGCGTTTCGCTGGGCATCAGACCGCATCAATGGCAACCAGAAAGCAGAAGAAAAGCCTGCCCCTGCTATCATCGCTTTTGTATCTCCTAATAGCTTGTATGATGGAACATCTCTAGCAGGGGTACGCAAGTGCTTGCATGATGAATTCACTGACATTTATGTGGTGAACCTGAGAGGCAATGCTTACAAGAGTGGCGAAGAACGCAAGAAAGAGGGCGATAACATTTTTGGAAGCGAAACCCGAAGTGGGGTTCAAACAACTATATTGGTGCGCAATCCACTGAAAAATAAGGAAACACCTGCAATGCTTCACTACCTGGAGATACCAGAATATTCAAATCGAGACCAAAAATTTGAGTGGCTATCAGAACTAGGTGATATCTTAAGCCCTAAGTTTCAAATAATTCCGATGAATGACAGATGGTCATGGTCAAACCCTGGCACACCCGGATGGGAAGACATGCTCACACTGTGTCCTGAGAAATCAGGTAGCAGTGAAGGCACTTTGATTAGTAAGCACGCTCCAGGAATTACAACTGGATGCGATACCTATGTGTATGCCTTCTCAAGAAGTGAAGTTCAGCATAAAGCCATAGCACTCATTGATGAGTACAACAAGACTTTAGCACTTTATATTCAAAACCCAACCCAAGATCACCTAGATAAACTGACCACTAGTTATAACCTTCATAGTATTAAATGGACGGAGTCTCTTGTTCAGAGGCTGAAAGCAAAAAAGGGCTTGGTTTTTGAAGACAGCAAAATTACTCGAGTTCTCTACCGCCCGTTCAGAAAAATGTGGCTCTATCTTGATCCTGATATTTTGGCTAGAACCAAAGTAACAGAATTATTCAACGGGGGGGGGGTTACTCGTGGCTCACTTGGAGGGGATCATCTCAGACAGAGTTCCAGCCCCTCGCAATCAAAACCATCTTCGACGTTCACAGCAGCGGCGGCAGGCGAGGCATTCCGCAGCGATATTGATCAGCGGAACATCCAACGTAACTTTACCGGTGGTGATGTCCACGACTCTTTTGCCGGATCTGCATTTGATTCCAGCAGGAACCAGAGTTTTGCCGACGACAATATAACGGGGGGGGGGCAATCTTGGTTATCTACACGCGACAACTTCCATTCGGGATACTGGGCAACCGAGGAATGTTCGATCTCTGCGCCACGGGTCGGCAAACCCGAGCGTTCGTCCGGCGATATTGATAAGCACACCGTCAGGCAGGACAATTCAGGCAGTGTTGGCGACAACGGTTCTGACAGACTTGAATATGATTGGCACCACAGGGGCGACACGGACGCTACCCAGATAACCGTCCCAATAGCGGTCACCTGTCCTTCCAACAAAGCTGTTTTCGGAGTGCTGGCCACACCAATTGTCACAGACCTATGCGCAGCCGGAACTCAGCAAGCCTACCGCCTAGCACACAGGCACACGCTATCCAATGCAAGAAGCAAGCATTGACAAACTTGTGCCGCTGCCCAAGCGACTCGTTGAAGCAGAGTATGGTATTCAGATAGATTATAGATGCAGCACAAACGGAAAAACCAAAAAGCAATATCTGAGATGTCTTCAGTCTCATAGCAGAACAGGTCTCCACAAATTATTGAAGGGTAATCCACTGCAAGTTTGATATGGGGCATCTTTGGCATCTATCCAACCCTTTTGATTTTCCTTCCAACCCTATTTCACTTAGCCGATTTATATTGGTTTCGGAGTTGCCTGCGCTCTGCTTCCCATCAAGCGGGGCATCACGACTTGCAGACACTACAACATGTCCGTTGCTTTGAGGCATACTCTCTACAAAATTAGAATTTTTACCAGACCCAAGACAGTAATCGTCAGCAAAAAATGCTATGACAGGCCTCATCATAGGATGAGTTGCTTCTGGGATTGCAATAATTTGGTTTGCAAGTTTATTTCAGATTAGAGGGGAAATAGCATCTGGCTGAACCCCATTGCAGAAAATTAAGCTTTAGATATAGCGTCCAGCTCTTTCATAAGTTTCTCATAGCGACGTTTCTCTTCGCCTATGGGGAATTCGTCTGAACTCCAACTGTTGTCCCTGAGCCAGTCTTGGAGAATAAACCTGTCGTATTCAGGGAATTCGCCCATGTGCAAAAAGGGTATTCAGTTGTTTGCCTTTGCGGGTTCTCCCGTAGGAACTCCTAAACTTCCAAAAGAAACTCGATTGCATCCAATGGGTGCCCTTCCCAAGTGGCACCAAGGAAGATGCCGTCTGTGTTGAATTCCGTTATTTGGGGCTGGTCGGCGCATTCCTCGTAGGGAGGGAAATGCATGCAGACCTAGTTTTCATTTGTGCCGTAAATGTAAAACGAGTTCGTATCGATCCATCTGACATAACTCATCCGAGCAACTCCACGTCTTTCACTACTCCCTGGAACCCAGTTCGGTGTTCAGCCAAGCGATCAACTGCTGCTGATTGCGGGACTGAATCCAAACATCGCCAGGCCCGGTGAAGCGAAACACCAAACCCTCGCCCGACTTCATGGATTGGATAGACCTGCCTTCCGCCGCTCGGGTCAACTCATACTGAACCGTGTCGGCAAAAGCCAGCATGTGGTTGGTATCCACCACAACCTGCTCTGCTGGCCCAAGCGAAAGAACTTCAATGGCACCGTAGGACGCCACCACCACTTTCCCCACGCCAGCAGCGTGAGCCATGAAACCGCCTTCGCCTCCAGCTAGCATTCTGAAACCTTGCCACTTGGTGTCAATATCAACCGAAGCCTCAGAAGCCAGCCAGTTGCCTCGCTCCAGTATCCAGTTGGTAGAGCCGTCCAAGTCGATGACTTTGAGATCGCCAGGCAGCTTGGCCGCCACATCCACCCAACCACCCTCGGCAGGAGCCGTGTAGGTTGAGATGAATAGCGACTCCCCGCCCAAAACGCTGCGCTTCAGGCTTTTCAGAACGCCACCTTCCATTCGGGCCTCCAGGTGCATCCCAGCGGAATGCGCCATCATCGCGCCCGCTTCAATCTTGATTTGCTCGCCTCCGGACAGCAGGCATCTCGCCACTCCGAAGCTTGGTGTATGTCTAGTTTGTATATCCATAAAGATAAGGCTATACCAGCAAACAAGGTTTGTGCTAGCAGCAAAGTCCTAGATGCTAAACCACAGTTTCATCATGTGACTGGCCTGAAGATCCACCGCTAACAGCAATAAGTCAAGTGGAATAGTGCCGATGCCATTGGGAGAAAGGTTAGCAGCCTGGAAATGCGCACTTGGTGAGACAAGATAGCTGTTGCCATGAAATTCAGGGTATTTTTCAATCAGAGCCGACAAGCCTGAAAGGGAATGCCCCGGTGAAGAACTCACTTCAAACGCCAGAGGACCGTTTACATCATTATAAATTACATCAACTTCAGCTTTTTGATACCTCCAGTGATAGAGGCGGAATCGAGTTTGTTCAGCCAAAGTATTAAGTGAAGAAACCACAAGGTTTTCAAGAATATGTCCATAGTCCTTCGGATCATAATCTCTTGAAACCTAACGTCTCAACACTGCATTTCTAAGAGCACTGTCAACGAAATAAAGTTTGCGCCCTCGATGCTGTGCATTAGCCTCTCCATGTGGGTAATTTGGCAGCATTGTGATTAGTAAAGCCATCTCCAAACAAGTCATATAGTTATTGATCGTTGAGATGCTAATGCCAAGCTTCTGACTCACATTAGTCGGCGACCATAAATTTCCCATTTGTCTAGCCGCTGCAAAGAGAATTGTTCCTAGATCACTCGGACTGGTAATCTTAAAATACTTTGGCATGTCAAGATAAATACTTTTCTCAACCACATTTTCATAAAGCTGAATTTGGTGTGGAGGTGGAAAGAAGTCAGATGAAGTGAGAGGAAACTGCTCTATATTTTTATATGAAGTTAGAAGTTCTGGGAAACCACCTACTGTCAACAATAGATTTCTGTATTTCTCAAGTTCATTTATTCTGGGCGTGATGGGGGTAAGATTTGCGAGTGTTTCACATAGTGTTGGTCCTACCGCAATCTGCCTCGAAAGTTCGGTTTCAGCCTCCATAAGGTCGAGACATTCCGGTAGACTGCAAGGCAATAAGGTTTGCTCTCGCCATCTGTCTATCCCGCTTTCAATTTGACCCATTTTTAGCCCTAAGCGAGTACTTGAAGTTGCTATGATTCTCACGGGCCAGTTCTGGTCGTAGAAGCTCTTTAACCACTTATCCCAGTGTTCCATATTAACAACCTCGTCAAGCATCAGATACGCAGGGTTATCTTTGGTAGCCGAACTAGCTTGAATCATATATTGAACCAAGTCTCCGAGGCTGAAACCCCAGAGATTAGGTTGGTCTAAACGAAGGAAGAAAATTCGGGAAGAATCAACGCCATTTTTCAAGAGGTTGTTGGTGACTTGATATAAGACGGTAGTTCTGCCCGCTCGTCTTAGTCCTTGAATAATTTGCATGTGCCGTGATTTCGCCCGTAAGAGCCAATCACACAGGTGCGAAACAATTTGACGTTGTCTAAGCGGTGCAAATTCCCTCGGAATCGCTGCGTCCAACTGCCAAGGGCTTTGGTCATGGATTAACTGAATGATGTCAGGGTCAAGTGATGTTGTTAATCTGTCCATGTTGTCAAAAAATTTTTGAGGTTGGCTGGCTCCTTGCCTGTGGGGTGGGAGCAGTTCAACTCCCGTGGTCAACAGGCGGCTGGGCGTGGCTAGCTCGCGATAGCAGGATGAGCCCGATGACGGGTAGGTGGGTTGTGGCTCGTCAGCCAACCCCAAAAATCCCCCCATCCCCCTTCTAACTACTATACCGCAACTATGGCGTTGTGCAATACCCGCGTCTATGGTGTTGTGCGATACCGTGGCTATGGCGTTACCATTTTGGTTGCTACGGCATTCCCATTCCGCGACTAGCACGGTGGCTACGCCGCGGCCATCGCCTGGCTACTCCGTAGCTATAGCGTCAAGCACATTCAGACGGCTGGCCCGGCGTGCCGGCAACAGGGCGCTGATCAAGCCAGCTACTCCCGCCCCGACCAGATAGTAGATCAAAGTCTGCCAAGGGATATCCAGCGTGGAAATAAATTCGTCTGGGATGACAGTCACCGCAGTCACACCGAAAACTATGCCCATAGAAATCCCAAGCAGGCCTCCGAAAATGGCGATCAGCACACCTTCCCAGAGAACCATCAGCAACATCTGCCGTCGCTTCATACCCACTGCCCGCAACAGGCCAAGTTCACGCGTCCGCTCAATAATTGACAAAGCCAAGGTATTGGCAATGCCGATGAAGGCCACCACCAAGGCCAAGAACAAGAAGATATTGACGATGATCACAATCTGGTCGATCTGTCCTGTCTGGCTGTCGTTGAATTCCTGTTTGGTTTGAACGTTGACCTGCGGATAGTTGACGGCCGCAGTGCTTATAGCAACTTCAGCTTGCTGCTCAGTTACCCCCGGAGCATTTACCACCGAAACAAAGGTATCCTGGCTCTGTGGGAGATATGCATCCCAGGCTGCAATATCTATAGTCCAGTTGCCCAAGATTCGGGAGTCGTCGTAAAGAGCCACCACCCGGAACGGCGCTTGCGTGCCGTCGTTGAATTCCAGTAGCACGCTGTCGCCCACAACAAGATTATTGTCCTCAGCTGCTTCATCATAGATAGCCAGACCATCCTGTGTGTTAGCTTGACTGAAGAAGCCATCAACTAGGCCGACATCAATGTGATTTTCCAGTTCGCTGAAGTTGGTTCCGAGCACCGACTTGATGTTATCGCCTGAGCCGTCTCCCGCCCTGTCAACATCACCCACTTCCCCCTTATAGATAAAACCTTCCTCGGCAAATCGGAAGTTGAGGACCGACGAGAACTCCGGCTGGTCCCTGATGTTGTCAGCCAAGTTAGGGCTGAAAGTAGAGTTGGGATCGTTGCAGCTTCCAATGCACAAAAACCAGTCAGACTTTACAGTGTTCTCCAAAACATCGGCGAAGGTAGCCTTCAGTGACGATGCCACAAGACTGACGGTTGATACCAGAGCCAGACCTATCATCAAGGCGGCAGCTGTAGTAGATGTGCGCCTAGGTGCCCGAGCCGCATTTTCGGTGGAAAGCTTGCCAGTCACCTTGGACATCCAACGGATCGGAGTGCCCACTCCCCGCATTAGATTGGGGACAAACACTGGGCTGATGAGGTTGACTCCGATAATCAAAATCAGCGCGCCTAGGCCCAGGGCTACTGCTTGCTCGCCAGATTCAAAACCAGCTACCACCGAAGCTATCAAGAACGCCGCCCCCTGAGCAAGCACAAACCAGTGCCCCAGATTGAGCCTTTGGTTGAGGCGTTTGCCCCCTATAGCCAAGCAGAAAGTAGCTATCAGCGCATACAAAATCATTGGCTGCCAGTCGGCTGTGAAAGCAAAGACAGTGAAAAACAAACCCAACCCCACCAGGACAGACCCGATGATGGTGTGCTGTTTGACAATGCGGGCATCAATGGTCAGATCGTCTCGTAGAGCTGCCATCGGAGAGACCCGGCGAGAGCGCAACGCCGGAACCACAGCCGAAACCAGCGTTACACCCGTGCCGACAATGAACGCCAAAACAATGGTGCGCGACGAAAGCACCAAAGCGTCAAGCCCAAGATCAAAGTTTGCCTGGTCGCTTACGAAGCGGAGCAAATAAGCCAAGCCTAAGCCGGCGGCTATCCCAACCCCCGAGGAGAATAACCCCACCGCTACAGCCTCCCCGACGGTGGAGGAAAAAATCTGTCGGCCTGTGGCTCCCAAGGCTCGCATCAGACCAATTTCTCGGATACGCTGCCCCAAAACAATGGTGAAAGTGTTGAATATGACAAAAATTGACACCAGCAGAATCACACCCGCAAACGCCAGCAGGAAGGTTTGGAATATGTTGATGATTTCGTCAAATACCTCCTCTTGCTCTTCGGCAATCTCTTCACTTGAGACAACCTCTATATTGGAATAACCAGCATTGGCTATTTCCTGCGAGATGAGCTGGCTGACAATTTCCTCGTCGGCGTCGTCTTCAATCAATACCGAGATTTCGTTCCAGCCGCCATCGGGCCTGAGCACCATTTCAGCTGTTGGCGTGTCAAAAGCTGTCAACACCGCGCCAATGCTTTTGTCTTCGTCTGGGTCGGCAAAGTTGAAGGTGCCCACCAGCGTGAACGCTTCAGGCCCAGTGGACGGCAGAACGATACTGTAACTTCGGTCAATTTGAAGCTCGTTGTCCTCAAAGGCATTAGTGTTGACGGCGAATTCGTTGCGCGCACTGGGCTGTCTGCCCATAGTCAGATATAAATCTGAAAATTCTGGATTGTCATCCCAGTTGACGCCAAACTTGGGCGCGTTGTTATTACCTCCAGACTCCACTGGACTGCCGTCGGTCTTGACGATAACAACATTGTTCTCTATAATTCCAGGGCTGGTTGCCTTGACCCCATCTACTTGTTCAATTACACGAGCCAACTCCGGGTCAATTGTGGGGGCCAACAGCCGGTTGCCGAAGGCCTGCTCACTGCGCACTGTGAGGTCGACGCCGGAGGCAATATCATCCGCTAGCGTGCCAAAAACCTGTCGCAGGCTGTCGGTGAAGATAAAAACGCCAACCGTAAACATAACGCCCAGTATGACCGACAGAGAAGTCAGGACAAAGCGGATTTTCTTGTCGGCTAAGTTTTTCAGGGTCAGACTAAATAGGGTTTTCATAGTGCCAAAACTTAGGGGTCTGGGACGGGCAGTTTTTGCGGCTTGGTAGGGGGGGGTGCGGGCGTCTTGGGAATTATTCCCCCAAGCTCCTTATGTTGTCAATAATGCTGTCATAAGTGGGGTTGAGGTTTTCATGCACAATACGACCGTCGCTCAAAAACACCACCCGGTCGCTGAAGCTGGCAGCATGCGCATCGTGGGTAACCATGACTATTGTCTGACCGAATGTATCTACTGCACGCCTCAGGAATTCAAGGATTTCACCGCTGGAGTGCGAATCCAAGTTGCCAGTCGGCTCGTCGGCAAAAATGATCTCTGGCCGGCTGCTGAGCGCACGTGCCACAGCCACTCTCTGCTGCTGCCCGCCTGAAAGCTCCGTCGGGCGATGTCTGAGACGATCAGCCAACCCAACCGCTGCCACAACTTCGTCAAACCAGGCCGGGTCGGGTGAATTGCCGGCCAAATTCATAGGAAGTGTCATATTCTCCTTGGCATTGAGGGTGGGCACAAGGTTGAAAGCCTGAAAAATGTATCCGATTTTGTCTCGGCGTATCAGGGTCAACTGCTTTTCTGAAAGCCTTTGAAGGTTGATATCGCCAATGTAGGTATTACCTGAAGTCAACGATTCCAACCCGGCTAGGCAATACATAAGGGTGGATTTGCCCGAGCCTGAAGGGCCCATCACAGCGGTGAAGCTACCGTTCTCAAATGCCACGTTGATGCCGTCAAGAGCTCTGACTTCGGTTTCCCCGCTGCCAAAAATTTTCACAGCATTCTCTGCCCGGGCAGCTATGTCTTCAGAACTGTTTGACGCTGTCACCGGCGGAGTTGTCTCATCTAGAGCTACATCTGCAGTCATAATTCAGCCTCGCTAAGGGTGGGTTTGGAAAAGAATAGAATATATATCATTCTATAGGGCGGTCAAGCAGGGAAAAGACACCGTATTGTTGGGGGTGAAGGATTAGTGGTGGCTGGAGCTCGCCACAAGATGGGGGGCGGGCAGGGCTCGCGTCAAACGCCAAAGGGCATGACATGCAGGCCCACGAAATTTATTTATTTGCAGTCGCCGCTACCGCTAGCAGCGACTGCGTTCAACTTTTATGCTGTGAAGTTCAGTTGTGTGTTAGTTGCCCGGCTGGGGGACTACCCGTAGGTAGGGTTTTTGCTCATCCCACCCATCGGGAAACATGCCTGCTGCGTCTTCATTGCTGACGGCCGGCACGATAATCACATCATCGCCGTGCTTCCAGTTCACCGGTGTTGCCACTTTATGGGAATCGGTGAGTTGAAGCGAATCAATAACCCGCAGCACCTCATCAAAATTACGCCCAGTGCTAGCTGGATAGGTGATGGTCAGGCGCACCTTGTTATTGGGGTCAATCACAAACACCGAACGCACGGTCATCGTGTCGCTGGCGTTGGGGTGGATCATGTCATAGAGGTCGGCCACTTTGCGGTCGGCGTCTGCAATCATCGGAAAGTTTGGGGCGATCCCCTGCGTATCGGCGATGTCTTGCGACCAGCCACGATGATCTTCCACGGAATCACAAGAAAGCCCGATGACTTTCACATTGCGCTTCTGGAATTCCTCCTTCATCTTGGCTGTGTAGCCCAACTCGGTGGTGCAGACCGGTGTGTAATCCTTGGGATGGGAGAACAGCACGGCCCAACTGTCTGTCTTCCAGTCATGGAAGTGAACCGTGCCTTCGGTGGTGTCAGCGGTGAAATCAGGGGCGATGTCGCCTAGTTGGATGCTCATATTTTGCTCCTATGGCTTGGATTGTTTTGGTATTTGCTTATTGCTGACAATTTTACTCAAGAATTTGTCAATCGCAACTCAGGCAATTTTGATTGGCTTGCGCTGCATGTCCAGCAGTTTCAACGCAAATCTGTCATCCACACAAAGCTGGCGCAAACGTTCCACCCAGATATTGCGCAGTGATTCGTAGCGGGCTAGCGATGCGTTGTGGGCGAGTATTTCATCGGCCAGATTTTCGGGGTTGGCCGGCGTCCCTTTAGCTTGTTCGGGTTGGCTGCTGGTCAAGTTTTGGATGGCTGACTGAGCGGTGTTGCACATGTGCAACAATTCACTGCGCTTGGTTTGGGAAGGATGGCTTTCGGCAGCCTCCAAAAATTCCTGGTTGGCAGTCTCAGCATCAAAAGCGTCAGCAGTAGCATCTCCCAATGCCTCCGTAACTCCCCTGGCTGAATCAGTTTCGGCCAAAGCTGCTTCCGTGACTTCAAACCACCGATAAACGATCTGCTCATATTGTCGGTGCCAAGCAACTATTTCTTCAGTTGTGGGCTGGCTTACAAGCTCGGAAGCACCCAGCGGATGGCTTTTTTTGCCTCTGTTTACCCGTCGCCAGACCTCAAAGGCGATGAACAAGCCAGTAATGGCAATTACCAGAATTGGTACCAGATAGTCACTGCCAGTGAATTCCATTAGCTAGCTAACTACATTGCCACACTGGGTGGCTAGCCTGCATCAGCCCTTATCAGCCCTTGAGCACCCGCTCAAACATACCCAGAGAGCGCTCCACCGACAGGTGGGTGGCGTCTTGGTTGAAACTGTCTCGGCCGGGGGTAGCGAAGGCATGGTCGCAGCCGGGATAGAGATAAGCCTCTACCTGGCCATGAGAAGCTGCCATTTGCATAAGCTTTTCCTGTGCTTCAGGTGGAACAAAGGCATCTTGCTGGGCGATATGCAAAATGGTGGGTGTAGTTACATTGGCGGCGTCATCCAGATAGTTGTCAATGGAAACCCCGTAGTAACTGATGGAACAATCCACGTCGGTTCGTGCCGCCGTCAGCCAAGCCAGCAGTCCGCCTAGGCAAAATCCTACGCAGCCCACTTTGCCCTCCTGCTGCGGGAGAGCACGCAGGGTGTCAATGGCCCCTTGAATGTCGCCAATAGCCCCTTCTGGTTCAAAGCGTCCGAAAAGCTCAAATGCCTTGGACATGTCCTCATCGCTGTAGGAAAGCGATACATCATCCTCCAAGCGCCAAAACAAATCAGGGGCCAACGCCACGTAGCCGTGATTAGCCAACACATCCACCGTGGTTCTGATGAAGTCATTGATACCGAAAATTTCCTGGATGACGACCACCCCTGGCCCCGAACCCGATTCAGGCACGCCAAGATAGCCTTTGAAAATTTCTCCTTGGGGGTTGGTAATTTCAATGAAGTTGTCTGACTCTGACATTTGTGCTCCTTTGTTTTGGTTGTTGTGGGATGTGGGGGATGGAGAATGTTTGCTACGGCTCAAGTTTCCTGACTTGCGGCTGTGGCCATCTTCACCGCTGCTGACTTCAACATCTTTTGCACTCTATTGCGAACCAGTTTGGCTCCAAGCCAGGTCGGAATCGCAGATTGCCAGTTTGACTTCCAGAACAGACGACACCGGTCGGGCCCATCAGCTATCAGCTTCATGGTGCTGCGATAGTTCTTCATCGGGAAGGACGAATGCAAGATGTATGACATTGAATGCGGCGACTCCCAGCCCACAACTTCCTCTCGGCTAGCGGAAACACCCCCGGCTACTTTGAAGACCCGCACAGCCCCCAGCCCGTTTCGCTCAGGCGCCCCTTGCTTCTCCAACACCACCTTGCTGGCTGGCATCCAATCACACCAGCGCACATGGTCGGTCATGACTCTCCACATTGTCTTTTGAGGCGCATCCACTTCCACCGAGAATTCAAACGTCATGGGGCTTGCCATATGGTTATATTGTAGTTTCTCAGCAGGAGTTGTTTGAGAGCGGACATGTGTCGGGCAAGTATCATGCGGCTAAATCTATGATGTAGTCAGGGAACTAGCAGCCTCAAAGTCAAGCAACCCGAACCACACAAAGAGCCAAAGGAGAATCTCATGCAAGCGCCAGTACCGATTTTGGAAGGTTTACGTTTCGGGGAAGGCCCGCGTTGGCATGACGGCTCCCTGTGGTTCAGCGATATGCACGCACATCGGGTGGTGTGCATGTCGGTTGGGGAGTCGCTGGACGGCGCGGCTGTTGCGGAGATGAGCGCCAGTGCCCAGACAGTTTTGGAAATGGACTTTGACAACCCGTCTGGTTTGGGATGGCTGCCCGACGGACGGTTGCTGGTGGTGGCCATGGAAACCCAAAAACTTTATCGCCAAGCCGCAGACGGCTCCCTGGCTCAGCATGCCGACCTCTCAGCACTGGTGCATGGCGACATCAACGACATGATAGTGGCTGCTGACGGCACAGCTTACGTGGGGCACATGGGTTACCGCATCCATGGTGGCATTGCCGAGCGCCAGCCCGCCGAAACCGTCAAGGTAACTCCCGATGGGCAAGCCAGCATTGGTGCTGACCAACTGGAAGCTCCCAACGGTCATATTCTCACTCCCGACGGCCAAACCCTGATTGTGGCTGAAAGCGCAGCTTCGTGCCTGACGGCTTTTGACATTGACAGCCACGGCGACCTGTCAAACCGCCGGGTTTTTGCCCAATTGCCGCCCGCCTCTGAGGAATTGCGCATAGCCACACCTGACGGGATTTGTCTAGATGAACAAGGCGCTGTCTGGGTGGCCGACCCAAGGGGGAAGCGGGTGTTCAGAGTGCTGGAGGGCGGGGAGATAACCGACTTCTTTATTTACGAAGACGTCATGCCAGTGGCCTGCGTGCTAGCTGGAGTCGACCGGCGCACCTTGTGCATTTGTGTGGCCGCTGACTGGCGCCGAGAAATTGTGATGCAGGCGGCTACTGGGCGCATTGACGCGGTTCGGGTGGATGTTGCCGGTGCCGGCCGCCCTTAGCAGTCAGACACATTTCAAAAGCCGCACAACCAAAAGAAAGGCGCCACAATATGAGATTCAGCTACTGGCTTGACACTTCAAACCCTTGGCAGCACATGCTGGAGATGTCCAGGCTGGCTGAGCAGGTCGGCTGGGAAGGCATCTGGCTGCCAGACCATTTCATGCCGCCCCCCGAAGGTTATCCCGAGCAAGAGGGTGAAGTTCCAGAGTTGGGAGAGGTGCGCGAGTCGTGGACTCTGGCAGCAGCTTTGGCGACGCTGGTGCCCCGCGTGCGAGTGGGTCATTTGGTCTTGGGCAATACCTATCGCCACCCAGCGGTGGTGGCCAACATGGCGGCTGGGTTGCAGGAGATCAGCGGAGGGAGATTTGTGCTGGGCATAGGGGCTGCCTGGCAGGAGAACGAGCATCGTCGCTACGGCATTCACTACGGCACCACCAAGGAGCGAATCAAAAGATTCGAAGAGGCCTGTGAGGTGATTCACCTGCTTTTCACCCAGGAGAGGGCGACTTTTGCGGGTCAGTTCTATGCTTTGGACGGCGCTCCTCTGATGCCGAAACCCACTCCGCTGCCGTCAGTCATGATTGGAGCTGAGGGCGAACGTTACATGCTGCCGATTGTGGCGAAATATGCGGATGAATGGAATATGTGGGGGTTGCCTGAAGCGGTGGCACCGAAAATGAAGCGACTGGATGAACTTTGCGAAAGCTTGGGGCGCGACCCGAAGTCACTGAAGCGCACCGCTGTGGCACTGCTGTATTGGGCCGACACCGAACCGGAACTCCAGCGCCAAAGGGATCGCATACCGCCGGGTCGCCCGGCTTTGCTAGGCACCGCTTCGGCGATACAGTCGCAAGTGGCAGCCTTCAGAGACATTGGGATAGACGAGCTGATAATCCCCGATTTCAACTTCGTGGTGCAAGAAACCGCCGAACTTCTGACACGATTTCAACAAGAAGTGGTAGCGGCTTTGTAGCTGGCTCTGGGTTGCCGCGCGCCGCCCCCAGCGCAGTTGTCCAGCGCGCACTAGGTATCTGGACCGTGCTTGATCAAGTCCTCAATTGACTGGTGGATATAGTCAAGGTCATCCTCGGTCAGCATTTGATGGCAGGGAATGAGCACGCCGTATTCCATGATGGCATCAGCATTCGCCAAGCCAGCCCGGCCCTGCCGAAATGGGATTTCAGACATCATGGGTTGGCGCAATAGATTGCCAGTCCAGACCATCCGAGTAGCAATGCCCCGGCGTTTCATGTGCATCTGAAATTGAGGACGGGTGAAGGCAGCCTCGGGGCGCAACTGAATGGGAAACTGCAGCCAGCAAGTTTCCAATCCATCTGTTTCCCTGGTAGGCACAAAAATATCTTCGTGGCTGCGCAGAAACTCTATATGAGCTTGAGCATTGTGCCGGCGTTTTAGGGCAAAGTCTGCCACCCGCTCCAGTTGAACCAGTCCAAAGGCAGCACACACCTCCGAGGGCTCAAAGTTGTGTCCTAGCAACTCAAAGACAAACAGTTGGTCGTAGGCTATGCCGTCCAAGTCTCTTACAAAACGACCGCGCTCTTCACGCTGCGTGCCGTAAAAGCGGGTCTCAGAACTGCGCCCCCAACGTCGCAGCAGCAAGGCTTTGTCCCACCAGCTGTCATTGTCCACCATCACCATCCCGCCAGTTCCCATAGCTGTGATTATGTGACTCATGGCAAAGCTGGTAACCGAAATATCCGACCGCTCACCCGTGGGAGTGCCCCTAAGCTTGGCGCCAAAAGTGTCGCAGGAATCCTCCACCACAATCAAGTTGTGTCTGTCAGCTATGGCACGGATGGCGTCCCAGTCGGGGCAGTTACCAGCCAAGTTGGGCACCACCACAGCTTTGGTACGTGGGCTCAGGTTTTCCTCAATTTGAGAAACGTCAATTTGGTAGGTATCAGGCTCAACGTCAATCACGACTGGGACAAGGCCTCCTCTGATGCCCGGCGCCACCGTGGTGGAGAAAGTAACAGCCGATGTGATGAACTCATCGCCAGGCTGCAATTCCGCCTCGTCCTCACCGCTGATCAAGTCGTATGCGACCTGCAGTGCCGAAGAGCCTGAGTTGACCATTATCCCATGAGCCTTTCCCCAAGCCTGAGCCGTGAGACGCTCCATCTCAAAGACGTGTTCCCCCACTCTTATGGAGTTGTCAAGCACTTTGTTGACTGCTGCCTTTTCCTTTTCGTCGTAGTAGGCACCGATGTAGTCAATGGTTCGCATGTTTTCATCTCCTCCGGTCGGGATTTTGATTTGGTTAAATATTTTTGTAAATGTTTTTATGGGTTGCAGTCTCAGACTAACTCTCTGCTTGCATCCGAAGAGCGGCTGCCCGGTGCTGTCTTAATTTCTCTTCTAGACCATTCACCTGCGGCTCTTTGGCTCTCACAAGGGGGCGTCCGGCTATCACAGTGTGATGTGCCTGAAGCGGGCCGCAGCGCAGCCACGCCTCCACTGGGTCAGACAGCGCACCGGCAAAAGCTGCACCATCTAGCTTCCAGGCCACTACATCTCCCACCGCGCCAACAGAAATTTCCCCTAGTTCGCCCAACCTGCCCAGACAACTCGCCCCGCCTAAAGTGGCCATCTCCAAGACATCCCGAGCACTTGTGAGTGTAGGTTGGGTGCTTGTGAGTTTGGGTTGGGCACTCGTGAGTTTGGGCGCAGCTTGACCTGCAATATCGTCCCCACCCATTGTGTTGGCGTGGCTAGCTGTGTTGGCGTGGCCCGCTGCCATTCCGTCTCGCAGGCGCCCCTGCAAATAAGCCATCCGAGCCTCAGTCCAAAGTGATCCGGAGTCTGCTGAAGCGGAGCCATCGCAACCCAGTCCCACAGGCACTCCAGCTTGCCTCAGTTCGCGCACCGGTGCCAAGCCTGAAGCTAGGATCATGTTGGAACTAGGGCAGTGGGCCACGCCAGTCCCCCAGCTTCCAAGCTGTTGGATCTCTTTGGCTGAAGGGTGCACGCAATGGGCAATCCAAGTTCGGTTGCCACCCCACCCGACCGATTGGAATAACTCCACTGGAGTCATATTATGGGTTTGGCGGCAGTAGTCGGCTTCGTCCAGAGTTTCGGCCAAGTGAGTATGCAGACGCACATCCAATCGCTCCGCCAAGTGGGCTGTGTCTTCCATCACCTGGCTGGTAACCGAAAACGGAGAGCAAGGCGCCAGAGCAATTTGAAGCATCGAACCGGGCGTGGGGTCATGATAGCGCAACACTGCCCGCTCAGATTCCTCCAGTATTCTGTCTGGATTTTCCACCACGGAGTCGGGCGGCAAACCCCCGTCTTTTTCGGAAAGCGACATTGACCCCCGAGTTGGATGGAAGCGAAAACCCAGGTCTTTGGCGGCGGCGATTTCGGCTGCCAAAACATCTCCTCCACCTTGTGGATGGATATAGAGATGATCGCTAGAGGTGGTGCAGCCACTTTGCGCCAACTCCAGCAGCCCTATCCAAGCCGACAGATAAGAACTTTCCTCGTTCAGATTGCGCCACAGTGGATAAAGCGTTGTCAGCCAGGAAAATAGCCCGCCTTCCAAGGCTGGCCTATAGGCACGGGTTAGATTTTGATAAAGGTGGTGATGGGTGTTGATCAGACCAGGGGTGATGAGACAATCCGTAGCGTCCAAGACAGCTTGGGCTTGTGGCTCCGAACCGGGCTTGCCAACACCCGAGATAAAGCCATCTGTGATGGCCACCCACCCACTGGCTATTTCGGAACGAGTTGCGTCCA
The DNA here is from genome assembly GCA_028283145.1 of Candidatus Hopanoidivorans cymbastelae. Taxonomy (GTDB): domain Bacteria; phylum Actinomycetota; class Acidimicrobiia; order Acidimicrobiales; family Hopanoidiivorantaceae; genus Hopanoidiivorans; species Hopanoidiivorans cymbastelae. Next base: position 36,632 of record JAPYNY010000027.1, on the reverse strand, counting down.
TCGTGGCTACTAGAAGCGAATTCTTGAGTAGCAAATCAGCCATGAATCCGTGAGCCTTGAGGTGCTGCTAGCCTGCTATGGTTGCTGGTCTGCTAGATTGCGTTAGATAACTTGCAATACACTGGTATCAAATTTTAGAGGACAACCGAGGCCATGATTCTTTCAGACCGCAGCATTACCGAAGCCATCAGTGCTGGACACATTGAAATAGACCCTCTAAGTTTAAATGCCATTCAACCTTCCTCTGTGGATTTGCGTTTAGATCGCTACTTTTTGGAATTCCGCAACCATACTTTGGGGCATATAGACGTGAAACAAGAGATGGAAGGGCTAAATGAGTTGGTGGAGATACCTGAAGATGGTGTGTTCGTGCTGCATCCAGGGCAGTTTGTGTTGGGTTGCACGATTGAGAGGATTCGCCTGCCGAACGATTTGGTGGCGCGTCTGGAAGGCAAGTCCAGCTTGGGACGTCTGGGTTTGCTGATCCATTCCACGGCTGGTTTTGTTGATGCAGGTTGGAATGGACAGTTGACGTTGGAGTTGTCCAATGTGGCAACTTTGCCTATCACGCTTTATCCAGGCATGGCTATTGGGCAGATAAGTTTCCTCCAAATGACAACACCTGCCGACCAGGCCTACGGGTCGAGGCAAGTCGGTTCCAAATATCAAGGCCAGGTAGGGCCGATTGCCAGCCGTTATTGGGAAAACTTCAAAAAGCGCGACGAGGCGAAGCCCGACGAGGTGGCAGCGGGCTAGGGGCGATGAGCTTGGGGGAAGAAGGCGTGGGTTAAAGCGGGCGCGAACTGTATGCGGGCTAGGCTCCGCCAGAATGAAGCGAACCTTTGATCCACTTATTCAAGCAACTCCTTGGCTTGTTCTACCCAACTCCATTTGCGAATTCTGCCAGGGGCATCCAAGGCAACTTCAAGGGTTTCAATTTGAGCTTCGTTCAGTTCTGCTATTTGAGCGTAAGTTGTAATGCCTTCACGATGCAACAGGGCAATCAGGCGAGGGTCAGTGCCCTTGATGCGAGACAAATTGTCTGGCCTGTCTTTGGTGGCTTTGGGCAACTCGCCCGGCGCGCTGGCAGCAACTTCATCTGCTGCAGAAGCAGGCTTTTCTGGGGTGGGTCTATCCGATGCCGAAGCAGGGGCTGCGTCTGTGGCATCTTTGTCTTTACCCTTGGGCAAAGCAGTTCTAGTATCGGCAACGGGCTCAGCCGCAACTTCTGACATAGCTGCTTTGGCTGCCTGGGACACATTGGCAGGGGTAGCTGTTGGCAAATCCACATTGACCCGCCTCAGGTGCATAGGCACCTCATAGGCAGCTGACAATTCCGACATCGACTCAGCCCCCAGCCCATCTGGCTCACCAGGCCCTCCAGAGCCAGGTCTGTCCAAGACAGCAGTGGCAGTGGTAACGCCTACGCCCTCGCCAGCATTCCCATCGCCTGCCCCCGCTGCCGCCATTGCCATTGCCCCTGCACTCGTGCTGACCCCGATGGACACCGCAGTTTCCGTGGCAGCCTCTCCAGCCTCAATTGCTTCCAGCAAATGCAGGGCGATGTCGCCAACCTTGACATCATCTTCCTCAACGCCTTCCCCTTTAACTCCGTCATCGATCATCACATAGCAAAACGGGCAGGCTGTGGCAATGCGGTCGGCTCCCGTAGCCAGCAACTCCTGTGACCGCTCCACATTAATTTGCTTGCCGACGTGCTCTTCCATCCACATCCTGGCGCCACCCGCTCCACAGCACATCCCCTTGGTGCCGTTGCGCTCAGCTTCCACCATTTCAATCCCGCCAATGGAAGCCACCACCCGCCTGGGAGCCATGTAAACATCATTGTGCCTGCCTAGATAGCAGGAGTCATGATAGACAAACCTCCCATCCAGTTGAGCTTCAGACATATCCAGTCGTCCATCCTCCACCAGTTGAGCCAGCAGTTGGCTATGGTGGATGACTGTGTAATGCCCGCCCAGCTGCGGATATTCATTGCCCAGTGTGTTGAAACAGTGCGGACACTGGGTGATGATTTTACGTACGCCCATAGCGTTGAGCGTCTCAATATTTTGGGAAGCCAGCATCTGGAAGATATATTCGTTGCCCGATCGCCTGGCAGGGTCGCCAGTGCAGGTCTCCTGTGGGCCCAAAATGGCAAAATCAACCCCAGCACGCTGCAGCAGTTGAGCCATCGCCCTAGTTACTTTGCGGTTTTTGTCGTCAAAGCTGCCAGCACAACCCACCCAATAGAGATATTCAGCTTCCAGCGGGTTGCCGCCTTCAATAATCTTCACTCCGTCCAGCCCGTCGGCCCAGTCTGCCCGCTCTCTTTGCGATATACCCCAGGGGTTGGACTGATTTTCCATGGCACGATAGGCATTGCCCAACTCTGTGGGGAAGTCGCTTTCCATAAGCGACAGATAGCGCCTCATGTCCAGAATCTTGTCCAGGATTTCAATATTCACCGGGCAAATCTCATCGCAGGCCTTGCAGGAAGTGCAAGCCCAAAGCTCTTCTGAGGTGATTCGCTCAAACACATTCGGGGCTGTAACGGTGATCTCAGGGTCGGTGCCGATTGGTGGGGTGGTTGGTGGAGTGCCCGTGGCTGCCATCACTTCGCCGACTTTCAGCACGATTTCCCTAGGGTCTAGCGATTTGCCCGTGGCATGGGCCGGACACACAGAGGTACACCGCCCGCACATGGTGCAAGAGTCGGTGTCCAGCAGCTGCTTCCAGGTGAAGTCTTCAATGGTGGCAGCCCCAAATGTTTCCAGGTCGCTTTCCATCAGATCGGGCATGGCACGCATGGCACCCTTGGGCCTGTGGTTGTCGCGCAAGAACATATTCACTGGGGAAGTGAAGATGTGACGCAGCATGGTAACGGGCAAAATCAGCAGGAACAGCACGAAAGTACCCACGTGAACCACCCACCAAACCTGATGCCAGCCAGCTACGTTGTCCAGCCCGTCAAAGATAGTTGCCAACGGGTAGCCAATGACCGACCAGCGCTCAAAATCAGGCGTTCCGTCTTCGGCAATGCGGAACGCCTCAACCAGAAAGCCCGTTACCGCCAGCGCAAACAAAGTGCCCAAAATGACGGCATGCTCAGGCTTGGTTTTGATGCGAGTGCGGTAGGGGCGCATGTTTTTGGGCCCCCACCTGCGGGCTGCGGCCCAGACCACCCCCACGATGAGCACCACCCCAGCTATATCTCCGACAGCTGAATAGACCTGATAGGTGAGCCCGTGAAGAAACTTGGCTTCGCTTGGCAGTTGGTGGTCAATTTCCAAGGTGGTTGTAACGCCGACCAGCACCAGAAATGAGAAGTAGATCATGGAATGCATCAGCCCGGCTGCAGGGTCACGCAGCAAAGTGGCCATGGTGGTGCCGGCTCGAAGGTCTTTCAGGCGCTGGTGAAGGTTGGCGCGTGTGATATTGCGTTCTTCGGCGCCGCCGCGCTGCCAGTTTTTGACTCGGTTGGCAAACAGCACCGCCACCAAGACCAACACCAGCGGGATGACCGTATAAAAAGCAGCTTTGAGTGGGCTGGGGACATGGTCAAACACAACTCGGGTAACCGAACTGTCGCTCTTGAAGCCTGTAATGGAGGCAACTATGCCCGAAGCCGCCGTGAACAGCGCCAGAGCAACTCCCAGCCCGATAACAATGTGAGAAGGGCGAAGTCGGATGCTGGTTTTGGGCTTTTGGGCTGGCTGGTTCGGGGCTTGGCTCAGGTCTGTGTCTGTTTGTGTCATTTCCTAGAAATGCTAGCGGGAAAAGTGATGGAAATTTGAGAATTCGGTGGTTTGGCGGCTGGCGTAGAGCGACGGATCGTGGTTTGGCGGCTGGGTGGGAGACAGTTAGAAGGCTGTGCGACAAGCAACTGGGCGGCAAGCGGGCGGCTGCTCGCCTAGGCAGCAGCCTTCCAAGGCTAGCTGAAGTAGCGGTCTTCCAAAGGAATGTTTTCGATTGGTTTCAGGTCGGTTCCCAGTTCATAGCTAAAGGGAATACCAGTGGGAATGTTCACCTTGGGGATGGTCTGGTCGTCAATGTTGTCCAGGTGTTTAACCAGAGCCCGCAAACTATTGCCATGAGCCACAACCAACACCAGCTTGCCAGCTACCAGTTGAGGAGCAATGACTTCCTGGAAGCAAGGCAGCATGCGCTTGGTTACATCGGCTAGGCATTCCGTCAGCGGGATTTCTGGGATTGCATCATAAAGTGGGTTGCTGTTGGGATTCCAAGGATTGTCTTCGGTGATGGGAGGTGGCTGAACCGAGTAGCTTCGCCTCCAAATGTGAACTTGCTCATCACCGTATCTTTTAGCTGTTTCAGCCTTGTTCAAGCCAGTGAGGTTGCCATAATGCCGCTCGTTCAGACGCCAATCCTGCTGCCACTCCACTGTCTGAGCCGTCCGGTCATCCAATTGGCTATCAAATTGTTGGTCGGCTAGGGCATCAAACCCAAAAATTTCACGTGCTGCCAACTGAGCCGTTTCAATGGCTCGAGCCAGCACTGAGGTAATTATAACATCTGGCGTTAACTGGGCTGCCTTCAGAGTTTTGCCGGCAGCTATAGCCTCGGTTCGCCCTTGTTCAGAAAGCGGGCTGTCGTGCCAACCGGTGAATTTATTTTCCAAGTTCCATGTGCTCTGGCCATGTCTGAGCAGTAAAAGCTGATACCCCATTTCACTAAATCATACGGCCATATCCAAACCAGACTGCGATTTAGTCAATTTTCAAAGGAGCAAGCTGGCAAGAACAAGTTGGCACAATCAGTCAGCGCCAGATGCGCCCTAGCTAGGAAACTGCTATAGTCATGCCTAAGATGATAGCAGCAATAGTGCCTATAATGCCCATGGTTATTCCAGCTATAGCTTTGCCCCGGCTTACAGGCAAACGCATTTGATTGACTGGTAAGTAACCCGCTGACCATGCTTTATCCCAAGCTTTTTTAGTTTTCCTGCCAAAGTAAAAAGCCAAAATGCCTGGGATTAATAAAACATTCAGAACTAGGGCCAAAATCCCCAGCCACATGGCAGCTCCAGCCCTGTCATAGATTTCAATCAGAGGTCGGTCGCTTTCAATTATTGCCATGTTTTCCCCTTTCAGAATAATTGCGTTGGTTGTTTGCTGTTTTTCTGCTAGTCTTTAATTTGGCAAACGTCAGTTTCAAATTTTAATTTGAAAAAGCATGCCACACAAAATTAAACTAGACTAAAATCGTGCATTAAGCAAGTCAAACACAACAACAAAGGAAAATACACATGGAAGACACCTTTCAAACCAACACTCCAAGCAATTCTTTTTCCAGCAGCAGCTGGTCTTCAGACGAGAGTGCCTCTTCGGAACCAAGCGCTTCGGAGTCAAGTGCTTCAGAACTCAGTAAGTCTGAGGACCGTGCGCAGAAGTTGCAGGAAGCTAAGGCGGTTAACAGCTACCTCAAGTTCCTCAACCAGTCTTCAGACCAAAAGGCTGCAGGCAAAACCGAAGCCAAGTCCAAGGCAAAAACTCGTTGGAGTTCTCCCGCATCCTTGCAAAAGCAATTAGCCAGATTGGAAGAAAAGATGGCTTCTGCTGACATGCTTCAGCGGCTTGACATGGCTCAGAAGCAACTTGAGCTGCAACAAAGGCTGGTAGAAGCCATGAAAGAAAGCGAAGACCAGGGGGAAGATCACGGTCTGTCTGAAAAGGAAAGACTAGAGCGCGACTTTATCGCAAGTGCTCAATCATATGGCACAAGGAAAGGTATCAGCTATTCGGCTTGGCGACAAGTAAATGTGCCTGCCGCTATCTTGAGAAGAGCTGGAATTTACAGGGGCAAATAGCGCTTTAACATTTTATCACAAAAGAACTATATCTTCACGGCTGGGGCCAGTTCCAACATAATGTATTGGAACTCCCACGGAATCTTCTAAAAATTCCAAGTATGTTACAGCCTCAGCCGGTAGTTCTTGCCTTTTACGCACCCTAGAAAGTTGTTTTTCCCAGCCTGAAAGTTCAACATAAACTGGCTCCGCAACAGCAAAATCGCGTTGCATGACTGGGAAAGCTGTGGAAGTCTTTCCATTCACTTGATATGAAACACAAACTTTCAGTTTTTCAATCCCAGTCAGCACATCCAGCTTGGTAACAGCAAGCTCTGAGATTGAATTCAACCTCGTTGCGTGCTTGACCATAGGCACATCCAGCCAGCCAACTCTTCGGCGGCGTTTGGTGTTGGTGCCATATTCTCCCCCCACATCCACTAGATGATCGGCTATGTCGCCACTTGGCAACTCGGCCGGGAAGGGGCCTCCCCCAACTCTAGTGGTGTAGGCTTTGACAACGCCTATAACCTTGGTCACGCTCTTGGGGCCGATGCCTGCTCCCGCCCCGATGCTTCCAGCTACAGGATTGGAGGAGGTGACGAATGGGTAGGTTCCGTGGTCCATATCTAGGTAAGTTGCTTGTGCTCCCTCCAGAAGCACTTCTTTGCCCAAATCTAAAGAGTCATGCACAAAATTGACTGTGTCGGAGATATAGGGCTCCAGTTTCAGGCGGTATTCACCTAGATAAGTATTGAGAATACTTTCAAGCGTGAAAGCCACGGAGTGGAATTTAGCCTTGAAGATAGCCATTTTTTCATTTAGATTGGCTGCGAGTTGGGCTTCAAAACGTTGCGGGTCAAGCAGATCCTCCATGCGCATGCCAACTCTGGCTGCCTTGTCTTCGTAGGCAGGCCCAATACCGCTTTGAGTTGTGCCGATTTTGGCTCCTCCCCGTTCTTTTTCTCTCAAAATATCTAGTTCCACGTGGTAGGGGAAGATGAGATGAGCAGCTGACGAAATCAGAAGACGTTGGCAGGAAACTCCTCTGGCTTCCAAGTGTTCCATTTCCGCTATGAGCACACTTGGGTCAATCACTAGGCCATTGCCTATAACGGGCGTTACCTTAGGGGTCAAAACTCCGCTAGGAATTAGCTTTAGAGCAAATTGCTCGCCATCGGCGATGATGGTATGTCCGGCATTATGGCCACCTTGATAGCGAACCGCCAGATCTGCCTGTTCAGCTAACAGATCTACAATCTTGCCCTTGCCCTCATCACCCCATTGGGTTCCGATGATGACTGTAGCTGGCATGCTCAAGCATCCCTATGTGTTTGCGTCGGATGGTTGTTTAGCATACGGCCTGTGCCAGTGTCAGCTGAAAAAATCTCTCAGAGTCAGTCCAACGCTTGAGCACCTTAAGACCTGCCTGATTCAACTCTGAGGCAACTTGGTCTGAAAGAAATTTGGTGGAAATCTCGGTGCGCATTTCCTCTCCTGTCCCAAAACTCACATCCAAGTTCAAGCTGCCAATCAAAACCTCTTGGTCACAGAGAGATTTCAGGCGCATCTCAATCCAAGAGTTTTCAGCATCCCAAAAAGCGACATGTTGAAATTGATCTAGCTTAAAGTTCGCGTCCAGCTCCCGGTTGATGACCTTGAGAATGTTCAAGTTGAAATCGGCAGTGATTCCCTGGGCATCGTTATAGGCGGCATGCAGATGTTCTGGGGATTTGACCAGGTCTGTTCCCAACAAGAAAGTGTCTCCAGGTTTCATTGAAAAAGCCACGTCGGTCAAAAAGTCTTCCCGCTCAGCAGGGTTAAGGTTGCCGATAGTGCCCCCTAGAAAAATAAAAAGACAGCGATAACTATGGTCTATTTCATCCAAATGGTGGTCAAAATCGCCAACAATGCCTTCAATTGCCAGTTGCGGATATTGTGTGGTCAGCGCAGCTGCAGTCTGACGAACAGCATCTTCGCTGACATCAAACAAGACAAATCTTTCCAAGCGCGACCCGTTGTTTGGCACACTCAGCGCGTCTAGCAGGGCCCTGGTCTTTTCTGAATTGCCGGCTCCCAACTCCACCAACTCCGCAGCTTTTGAAAGCTGGGCAATTTCAGGGGAGCGTTGCAGCAGGATTTCTTCCTCTTTGCGCGTAACGTAGTATTCTGGCAGGCTGGTGATTTCCTCAAACAACTCAGACCCCCGGTCGTCATAGAACCATTTTGAAGGAATTGCCTTGGGTTGTCGGCTCAGCCCCGACAGCACGTCTTCAGCCAGGGAAGCACCGTTGTCGTCTAATAAAAAACGAATGGTTGGGTTAGTCAAAATTCAGTTGCAGTCACGCGCCAAGCGAAGACCTGAGAAATGCCAGCGCATATGAGGGTAGAAAAAGTTGCGGTAGGTGCTACGTATATGTCCAAGTGGGGTAACGCAACAGCCACCACGCAGAACATGCTGATTAATCATGAACTTGCCATTGTATTCTCCGACTGCTCCGGCACTGGGCTTGAAACCTGGGTAGCCCACATAGGGGCTGGATGTCCATTCCCAGACGTCGCCGAAAAGTTGAAGTGGGGTGTTTATTTGCGGTGCGTTTAGGTGCAGGGCAGTTTCAGGATGTGCCTGTCCAGTGCCTTTCGTAGGCGCTGGTGCTGGCGTAGATGCTGGTGCTGGTGCCAACAAACCGCTGTCTAGAAAATTTCCTTTGGGGTCGGGACTGCCGGTTGAAGCCAATTGAAGCTTGGCAGCGTGCTCCCACTCGGCTTCAGTGGGCAGACGCGCTCCAGCCCAGCGAGCAAAGGCATCAGCTTCAAAATAAGATACATGACACACCGGAGCATCCAAGTCCAGTGGGCGCAACCCATCCAAAGTGAATTCCGACCAGCCGCTGTTTTGGAAAGAGTTGCTGCGGTTGAAGTTGTTTTGGTATGAGTTGCTACCGGGAGAGTTGTTGCGGGGACTGGAGCCATTGTCTTGCCAGCCAACTGCCGTCTCGTGAGACTTCCAATATAGGGGAGCTGTCCAATTTTCAGTCTGAACAATGTTCCAGCCATCTGACAGCCACAAATCACATTTGCCATAACCCCCGTCCAGTATAAACTCCAGCCACTGACCACAGGTAACGGCTTTGCTGGCTAACTCAAAAGGCTGCAGCAAGTGTGAGTGCCTAGGCGTCTCGTTGTCAAAGCAAAAATTGGAGGATTGGTCTTGTGGTTCAAAGCCGATTTCCACTAACCCACCCTCATAATTCACCCAATCCCGGTGGTGCTCGCCCGCCTCATAGTGGCGCCCGCTCGTGTTGTTGTGGCGCTCGCCCGCGTTGCGCAAGCTTTGAACGGCTGACTGGCTGACGCAGGGATCGGCTTCACTATAGCTAGTTGACAGATTTCTATAAGCAGGGTTTTGAGGATTCTGCGCCAGGACATGCTTGATGTCCATCAAAAGCAATTCTTGATGTTGTTGCTCGTGGTGCAGACCCAACTCCACCAAAGGTTCCAACTCAGCCGGGATGTCTTCCAGCAAGGTCAACATGGCATCGTCAACATAACGACGATAATCCCCCACCTCAAACACCGAAGGGCGTGAAATCAGACCTCTGTTGGGTTGCGGATGCTGCGGGCCGACAGCTTGATAATAGGAGTTGAACAGATAGCCGTAGGAATCGTTGAAGGAAACATAGTCGGCCAGTTGTGGCGCCAACAAAAAAGTCTCAAAAAACCAGGAAGTGTGCGCCCGATGCCATTTAGTAGGGCTGACAATTGGCATGGACTGAATGCATTGGTCTTCGGGAGACAGCGGCTCAGCCAAGGTTTCTGTCAGGGAGCGCACCGATGCATAGCGATCCTGCAGGGGCGCATCAATGTCGGAACTCAAAGGCGCAAACAGCGGTGCCCCTCTCAGCGACGCCCCTTCAGCAGAATCCATATGTTTTTAGGCTATATAAAAGCTTCAAAGTTGTTAATTCTCCGGCATATCCATGCCGAAAGCGTCAGCTAGCGATTCAACTGCATCGCGTTGTTCGTCGGTGAGTGAGGTGGGCACCTCAACTTGAATTTCCACAAACAAGTCGCCTGCTTTGGTTTCTCCCGTTTTGGCGCCGCTTGCTTTTGCCTTGGATTCCTTTGTCTTGCTTGTTTTTGCCTTGCCCTGCTTGGCCTCGCCGGTGCTGGACGCACTGCCTTTGGCTGTTTGCTTGAGCCCCTTGTCCCGCAGCCTCAAAGTTTGACCCGATTGAGTGCCAGGTTGGATGGCTATGGTTGACTTTTCCCCGTAGTAATTCAGCACAATTATTTCGCCGCCCAGAACAGCTTGAACAAAGTTGATTTTCTGGTTCATTTTCAGGTTGAGACCATCGCGCTCATACACAGGGTGCTTGCCAACTTTAACTCTCACAAGCAAATCACCGTCTTGACCGCCGTCAGCGCCTGGCTGGCCTTTGCCCCTGGCTCTGATCAAATCACCGTCTTGCACCAGCGGTGGAATGCGCACAGCGACAGGGGAACGAGAAGGCCAGTCTGAGTTGCTCACCCTTACTTGCCTGCCTCTGATGGCTTCGTCAAAAGAAATGGCTACCGCCGCCCTGACGTCTTCTCCGTCTCGTGGCCAGTTCCTGCCAAAATTGAACAGGCCGCTGCTGCCACTTCTAGCTCCGGTGCCCCTGGCAAAAAAACCTCCTAAATCATCGGTCTCAAAATGGATGCCGCCACCACTAGTAGTTCGCGGCCCCGACTGGAACATTCCAATTTTCTGGGCTTCGTCATAGTTTTTGCGGGCTTTTGGGTCGCCTAGCACGCTGTGAGCCGCGGAGATCTCCTTGAACTTGGTTTCGGCGCCAGCCGAAGAGTTGGCATCCGGATGGTATTTGCGGGCTAGCTTGCGATAAGCCTTGGTAATATCCTTTTGCGAAGCGGTGCGCTCAACGCCAAGGATTTTGTAGTAGTCCTTTTCCAGCCACTCACGCTTGATTTCACTCATTCACAGCCTCTATCTCTGCGCTCTGCGCGAAATCTAGCCTCTGACTTTCACTAGAGCTGGGCGCAGGAGTTTGCCACACCAGAGGTATCCCGTTCTGGCCACTTCCTTGACTACCGGGCCCTCGGTGTTTGTTTCGCCTGTTTCGACAGAGACGTGCTCAATGGCTTCGTGGAGATTTGGGTCAAAGGCTTCGCCTTCTGGTTGCAGGGCTTTCAGACCTTGGTCTTGAAGCACCGACAGCAGCAGTTCCGCGAGTTTGACCAAACCTTCATGCTCGTTCAACAAGGAGTTTGGTTCTTTGGCGCTGGCGCTGGCATCGGCGCTCAAAGCAGATAGCGACAGGGCAGCTTCACAGGCGTCCACCACCGGCAGCAGCTTTTCAACCAGGGCAGCGGTGGCTTTTTCAGCTGATTCATGTTGCTGCTGCCTGACACGGCGCCGATAGTTGTTGAATTCCGCCTTGAGGCGTTGCAGGGCTTCAAGATAGTCGTCCTGTGGCTCGGGCGGCTCGGCCCCGGCTGGCCCGGTCTCGGTTGCGGCTGCCCCGGCTGCGGCCGATTCAGCTTCTAGCCCATTGGCTTGCGATGCTTGCTCTGACTGTTCGGAATAGGCGGAGCCGTCAAGGTTGGCTGCGTCATGAGCGGTTACTTGCTCCACGCCCGGATTGTCAGATGACTCTGCTGTCTTTTCAGTTGTGGCTGTATCCTGGGGCTGTTCAGGATGGCTGGCTTGGCTCATCGCCCAGCTTCATCGGTGGTTGACTCGTCCACTATTTCAGCATCCACAACGCTGTCGTCTGAAAAGGCCGAGTCGGCCCCGTCGTAGTCCTGCCGAGAGCCGTCAGCATCATAGGCGTTGGCATCACCAGCACCAGCTTGTTCGTAAAGTTGCTTGCCGGCGTTCTGCAGGGTTTCGCTGAGATCGGCGGTGGCAAATGTGAGTTGGTCTGCGTCCATGTCGGCACCGTCCTCAGCCGTGTCTTTCAGCAAACCCCTAAGCGCCTCCATTTTCTCGGAGATGTCTTCGGCAGTATCTTCAGGCAAAGCTTCCTTTTGGTCTTTCAGAAAGCTCTCGGCTCGATAGCATACGGCATCAGCCTCGTTACGAATATCGGCCTGCTCACGCAGCCGGCGGTCTTCCTCGGCGTGCTCTTCAGCGTCTTGCACCATGCGGTCAATGTCTTCTTTGGACAGAGACGACTGTCCGGTGATGGTGATGGACTGCTTATTATTGGTGGCCTTGTCTTTGGCGGTTACATGCACAATGCCGTTGACGTCAATATCAAAGCTCACCTCAATCTGGGGCACTCCAGCCGGCGCGGGCGGAATATCCACTAGGTCAAAACGGCCCAGGGTCTTGTTGTAGCGCGCCATTTCGCGCTCGCCCTGAAGCACATGAATTTCCACTGAAGGCTGGTTGTGTGCCGCGGTGGTGAAAGTTTCCGAACGTTGCGTGGGGATAGTGGTGTTGCGCTCAATGAGTTGCGTCATAACACCGCCCTTGGTCTCAATGCCCAGCGAAAGCGGGGTGACGTCCAGCAACAAGACATCCTTCACTTCGCCCCGCAGCACGCCAGCCTGAATGGCTGCTCCGACTGCCACGACTTCGTCTGGGTTGACGCCCTTGTGGGGCTCTCGGCCAGTCAATTCCTTGACCAGTTCATTCACCGCGGGCATGCGGGTAGAACCACCAACCAAAAGCACGTGGTCAATATCATTGATGGACAGACCAGAGTCTTTGATGGCGCGCTCAAACGGCCCCCGGCAGCGCTTGAGCAAATCTTCCGTCATGGCTTCAAACTTGGCCCGGCTCAAGGTGTAATCCAAGTGGATGGCACCAGCGTCGGTGGCTGTGATGAAGGGCAGGTTGATCTGGGCTTCAGACTTTTGCGACAACTCAATCTTGGCTTTCTCGGCGGCTTCCTTCAGGCGCTGCATAGCCATCGGGTCTTTGGACAGATCTACTCCGTTGTCGGCTTTGAAGCTGTCCACCAGCCAGTTGATGATTTTTTCATCCCAGTCATCCCCGCCTAGGCGGGAATCACCGCTGGTGGCCTTGACTTCAAAGACTTCATCGGCAATCTCCAAAACTGAAACGTCAAAAGTGCCTCCGCCCAAGTCAAATACCAGCACGGTCTGGTCTTTCTCGCTGTCCATGCCGTAGGCGAGAGCCGCCGCGGTTGGCTCGTTGATGATGCGCAGCACTTCGAGGCCGGCTACCTTGCCGGCGTCCTGTGTGGCTGTTCGCTGGGAGTCGTCAAAATAAGCCGGCACAGTAATCACAGCCGAGGTCACGTCAGTTCCAAGATATGCTTCGGCGCTTTCCTTCAGCTTGCGCAAAGTCCTGGCTGAGATTTCCTCTGGCTTGTAGGTTTTTGTGTCTTGTTTGCCGTCTTTTTCGGTGGCGATTTCCTTTTTCCAGTTGGTGCCCATCTCACGTTTGATTGAGCGGATGGTGCGGCCGGGGTTGGTGATGGATTGGCGCTTGGCAACTTCACCCACCAAAACGGCGCCACTTTTGTCAAACGCCACCACAGACGGCGTAGTGCGCGACCCCTCTTGGTTGGCTACCACTGTAGGCTCGCCTCCCTCCAGAACGGCTACCACAGAGTTGGTAGTGCCTAAGTCAATTCCTACTGCTGCACCCATATATTTGTCTCCTTTTTGAAATATTGATGTTTTTTGGTGTCTGTTTATATAACAAGAGTTATGGGAGTTTTATTCCAGAATTTCAGGGTATGTGACGCTCTGTAGAAGCTCCGCTGGTGAAATAGCTGGCGAAGCCTTGCGAAGCCTGGCCTGGTCAGGTGCTAAACATGGTTGTGCAGCTAAGTTTTATCTTGCCGCAAAATTCCGTTTTGCAGCATTCGTGCGGTAGAATTTCATTAAGCCCAAAAAAAGGAGGCTCACAATGACAACAACGGAGCTTCCTGAGATTCCTGTGGAGGAATATTACCTTCCCCAGTATGCGTATCTCTTGGAGCGAGACCACGGCACTCCTGAACGCAATGAGATGGTGCGCGACTTCATCATCCACGGGGTTCCGTTTGAGTTGGAGAAGTTTCTGTCTCCCTTCGGATGGAAAGTGCTTCAGGCTAGCGTGGCTGAGCTTGAGGGCACACCTGCCTACGGAGACTGATACATGCTCCCTCTTGAGTGGCCAAAACCCAGGATTATAGGAGCCAATCTTTTTCTAGACACCAACATCTGGATTGACACTAACTTGACGCCAGTTTTCGTTAATGCTGCAGGCCTTGAGTTATGCCGTTTATCGCTCTCAGATTATGTGATTGATGAGTGGATCGTGGGGAATGAGGGTCGTTATATAAAGGGCATGGGGATTACCCGTGAGGAGTTAGCGAAGGTGTTGAAAAAGCGTTACACTTTCGTTGACGAGAGAGATTGGAGACGGTTCGCCAAAGCACTGGAGCGAACTTCCAACAAAGACCAACCTATAGCGGCCTCAGCACGGGCGGCCAAGGCCCAAATCATAGTTACCGAGAATTTCAAGGACTTTGATCAGGTTGAGATGCTTCAGTTAGGGCTGAGAGCTTACCCTCCAGACGTTATCCTTGCCGAGTTTCTATATTCTTATCCTCTTTTTTGCAGAGTTTTTGCTGGGATGAGACGTAGCCAAGGCACTCTTGAAACGTACACCTTTGAGACTGTTGACCACTGGAATTGCGAAAAAAGAATGTCTCTGACAGCCAGTGCCTTGGCTGAGCATGCCGCTTTTTTCGTTGACCCCTTCTTCGGCAACTTGAACTAACCAACTTTCGGGCAAATCCCAGCCGCTCGTCTTGCCCGGCTCGGGCTGCCTTGCGCAGCCACTGCCAGCAGCTTTGTGCAGCTGCCTCCCCCGCCACTGGCTTAGCGCAACTCTCCTCTCTGCCACTAGTTTTGTGTGGTCGGGCCCGGGATCGATCCGGGGACCTTCCGCTTTTCAGGCGGACGCTCTACCGACTGAGCTACCCGACCAAGCAGCACCTGAAGCAAAAGCCATCTCGCCACACCTTTCAGCTAAGCTTTCCAGCCATGCCATGACTTCTTACTTCAAGCACTCTGGCGGTCCCGACGGGATTTGAACCCGCGACCTCCGGCTTGACAGGCCGGCGTGCACTCCAAGCTGCACCACGGGACCACTTGTAAGCACCCCCAACGGGATTCGAACCCGTGTTACCGCCTTGAAAGGGCAGCGTCCTAGGCCACTAGACGATGGGGGCTTACTATTTCTTCCTTGCCGCTTCTTCTGGGGCTTGTGGATGCAAACAGCTTATGACTAGACCACTTAAAGAAATGCTAGTGCCTTTCGTTGAATTCCAGTGTCAACTGACTCACCAGAAACCTCGAAGCCTCTTCCAGTATATCTGCCATCAGGAGATAAGCGGCTAATTCAAAGCGGTCATCTTCGTCGGGGAAATCTTCCAAGACGCTTTCTAGATCGTCTAGCGCAAATCCCTTGGCTTCCAGCTTGGCGCCCAAAGCCAGATGCAAAACGCTGAGCGACATGGCCCAGTTGCCTAGCTGTTCGCAGGTTAGAGTTTGGTGGTTGTTGGCGGCGATAGTCGCGGTCAGGGTGTTCAATGCCTTGAGTCGGCTGGTTTGAAGTTCTTGCTGGGTGAGGTCGGCGAATTCCTCTTGGAGCTTAGGGTTTTCAAGATGAGCTTCAGGGTATAGACGGGGATTGTCAGCGTCTTCAAAGTCGTCCGCTAAAAGTTTGGAATAAAGCTGCAGCAGCTTCACTTCGGTTGACGACAACCGCAATATCGCACCCATGCCTGAAGCCTCCTCGCCTGTCAAAGGCTCGTTTGCGGGAGACTCATGCTCGCCCGCAACTGGCTCAATATGGCGATACTCAGGAGGTTGCCCTTTGGCCCCGCCATTGCCGAATTTGAAGAAGTTTCCCAAAGCTAGTAACCGCCGAGTTTATTGCTTAAATATCTTGCTGCATAGTAGCCCACAAGCCGTGCTCATGGAGGCGGAAGACATCCAACTCGGCTTTTTCACGAGTCCCGCTGGATACCACAGCTTTCCCCTCGTTGTGCACCTGCCACATCAGTTGCGTAGCGTTCTCAAGGCTCTGCCCAAACAGCTTCATAAAGACATACACCACATAAGACATCAAATTAATAGGGTCGTCCCAGACGATGACCATCCAAGACCTGTCTATGCGAATATCCTCGTCAACTGCCTCATCTAAGCAGGGGTCCTGGACAGGTGCTAGCGGAGTTGGCGACATCTAAGACAATTATACCGACCAGCGCATTTACTATACCGACCAGCGCATATACCGACCGGCGCTGTTTTAGCTTGGCAGCGTTGCGGGTGTGTCTTCAGGTTGTGTTATCCCCGACGAGCTTGGTGCCAGATGGTTTGATTCCAGTCGTTGCTCCGCGGAGCTTTTTGCCCCTAGCCGTTTGGGAGGCAACACCGTCAGATGCAGGTTGAGCATAGCCCACCAAACGCTGATGGCGCCTGCCACGTGGATGCCCACCAGCAACTCTGGAACATCGTTGAAATACTGGACGTAGCCAATGAAACCCTGGGCTAAAATCACGCCCAACAAGGCATAGGTTGACTGGTAGTAGTGTCCCCAACTTTCATGGCGGGAGAGTATCCAGAACATCCACAACACCAAAACCAGTAAAACAATAACCCCGATGGCATGAATCCTGGCCACATTTGAGATGTCGTAATTCAATCTTTCGGCATCCTCGTCGCCCCCGTGCGGGCCAGCTCCTGTTACGATGGTGCCACTCACCAAAACCCAGACAGTCACGGCCCCGATAAGCCACATCAGAAAGCGCACTGCGGGGTGGTGCGTAGGGTTCACGGCAGGGTGGTGCGTAGGGGTCACTGCGGTCTGGTGCGGACCGGTTTGCTGTGCGACGGATGTCTGTGCTGTCCCAACGCCGTCATCAGGCAGCTTGGCCCTGTGATACAGCACAATGGCATTCCAAAGCAGCACCATAGACACCAGAAAATGTGCCATGACAATCCACGGCGTAAGGTGCGAAGTAACCACCCAGCGTCCCAGCAAGACCTGCGCACCGACACCAGCGACCAACCCCAGCGACCACCAAATTAAATCCATCCTTTTGGGCCTCCGCCAGATCGACCCAAGCACCGCCAAGGCAACCGCCAAAGATACCAAGCCCGTCACCAGCCGGTTGCCGAATTCAATCACCGCGTGATACTCCCAGGGCGAGACCAGCTGCTTGTCTTCACAGGTCGGCCAGTCGGGGCATCCCAGCCCTGATCCCGTCAGCCTCACAGCAACTCCAGTCACCACAATCGCAGCCAGCGACCAGATTGCCCAAAGCGCAAAACGTTGGAACCTCTCAGGCGACACGGACATTCGCATATTTTCAGCCTATGCAGTAGCATTAGATGAGTGAGCGTCAAGGCACAGTCCAAGGCCACTCGGACTCGCCATATCAGTGCCTATCTTGCACTCACCAAGCCTCGCATAGTGCTGTTGCTGCTGGTCACCACTTTGCCTTCTATGTTTTTGGCCCATGACGGGGTGCCTGCTACATCCTTGATGCTGGCTACCGTCATCGGTGGCGCCTTGGCTGCAATGGGGGCTAATGCCGCCAACATGGTGTTGGACAGAGACATCGACTCGATCATGGAAAGAACCAAGCTGCGCCCCCTGCCCGCCGGCGAACTTGAGATTTCCAACGCGATTGCCTTGGTAGTCGCACTTGAAGTTGCAGCTCTGGTGGTCTTTGCTGTTTGGGTGAACTGGCTGAGCGCCGCCCTGTCGCTCGGAGCAGCCGTGTTCTACGTGGTGATCTATACCATCTGGCTGAAGCGCCGCTCACCCGCCAACATAGTCATCGGCGGAGCCGCTGGCGCCGTGCCGCCTCTGGTGGGTTGGGCCGCAGTTCACAATGGGCTGGGTTGGGCCCCAGTGCTGCTATTTGCGTTGATTTTCTTTTGGACTCCACCACATTTTTGGGCTCTGGCTGTCCACTATCGAGACGACTACCAGGCCGCCGGCGTGCCCATGCTGCCAGTGGTGGCCGAATTCCGGGCGGTGGCAAATCGCATGCTGGTTTACACCGCCATTGTGGTGGGGCTCAGCTTGGTGTTTATTCCGATAGGGGAGATGGGTGTGATCTACATAGCCGCTGCCATCGTACTGGGGGTTTGTTTCCTGATTTATGCAGCAGTGGTCAGGTTGACTTTGAGCCAGGACAATGCCATGAAGCTGTTCTTTTTCTCCATGCTGTATCTGTTGGCTCTTTTTGCTGCTATCACGGCTGATGTGCTTTTAATCTTCTAGCATTAAACAGAAATCTAAAATTCTAGAAGCGATGACCATCACGGAAACTAAGCCTGCCAACATAACCACGTCAGAGTTAGTGTCTGACGAATCTGAGTTGGCCCACTCAGAGCAGGCTGTCTCTTCGGGGCGGACTCTCGCACCAGCGCAGACCTCCCCTGCCCCGAGCCCCCAAGGTTTGGCAGGGTTGCTTTCCACCGGAGATTCAGCCCTGATTGGACGGCTTTGGGTGTTCTTTGGTTTGGGTTTTGGAGTGTTCAGCATGGTAGCGGGCATGCTGCTGGCTGCAGAAAGACTGGACGCCGATGCCATCAACGTCTTTGCCGGCCACCGAGCGCATTTTTTGTTCTTTTCGCTGCATCAAGTGTCGTTGGTCTTGTTGTGTGTGGTGCCTATGTTTGTCGGCTTGGCGCACAGCATTGTGCCCAAACAAATCGGCGCTAACTCAGTGGCTTTTCCGCGTCTTTCCACCGCTGCTTTTGCCACTTGGCTGATCGGGGCAGGCCTGTTGGTGGCTTCCTGGGGTATTGACGGTGGCTTGGCGGCGGGCGGAGGCCAAGAAGCCACCGAGCTTTCGCTGCTCAGCCTGGCAGTGATTTCAATTGCTTTGATGGCCGCATCAATCAACCTTGCCAGTACAGTCATTCTCCAGCGCAGCCAAAGCTTCCCCCGCCTCACCGATGTGCCGTTCTTTGCTTTGGCGATACTGGTGGTGGGTGGTCTTTGGCTGATCAGCTTCGGCGTTTTGTTGGGCAATGTGATGGTGATGTGGACCGATGCCAGAGGTGTTTCGGCAGCCAAGTATGGTCTAGGCGAAAATCTCTATGAGCAGATTTCATGGATTTTCACTCAGCAGCAGGTTTTTGCCTGGGCCTTGCCGTTGCTGGGCGTAGCCGGTGATGCGCTCTACGGAAGTTTCAGCAAAAGCACACCCTCATGGCCCCCCGCCACCAAGCCCATCACAGGCCAAGCCCAAAACACCACCAAGTTCGTGCTGTCCCTATTTGCCATCGTGTCTTTCGGGGCTGCCATACAGGGCTTTTTCAACCCCGAGTTCTATTCCTCGCCGGTCTATGTGGTAGCGCCGTTTTTGGCTGCGTTAGTGCTGTTGGCTTTGTTGCGTGCCTTTGGCCTGCTGGCGGGAGAACAACCCAACTCACCGCGCCCGACCCTAGGGTTCATGTTGGGCTTCATGAGCTTTGCGCTGTTGTTGGGAGCGGTGGTGCTGGCGAGCATTCGCACGGTTGGCCGGCTAGTCGGAGTGCTGGATATATTCAGTGATGAACCCGGCTGGCAGGAAGACTTAGACCGACTGCTCAGCCCATTTGACAACCTGTTGGGCACGACCGCGGGTTCAAGCGTCTTTCACGCTGTTTTGCTGGCCGGTTTCTTGGGTGCCATCGCCGCGCTCTATATGTGGGCGCCTGGAGTGCTCGGACACAAGCTGCGCGCTGCCGTTGGGCTGCCTGCCGGGTTGTTGATTTTCGGGGGTGCCGTGCTATACGCTGTGCCCGAGATGGTAAGTGGCTTTTGGGGACAACCAGACGTGCCAGCTGCATCGGCTGCCCAAGCCCAAGCTCAGACCTTTGTGGCCAACAACGGCGTGGAAGCTGCCAATGTTGCCAGCTTTGTAGGGGCTTGTGCAGTGTTGCTGGGCGTGGCTCTAGTGGCCTTGGATGTCTTAGCCGCGCTCAGACAGGCAAGCCAGCACAAAACCCCCGCAACCCAGCCAGAATTGGCGGAAGTGTCATGAGTACTGCCCAGGCTGCGGCTGGCACTGCCGTCGCCACTACCTCACAAGAGTTGACTTCCCTGGCTTTTGCCCCCGCGCCCACTCCCAGACGGCGCCGTCACCTATTTGTGGGCACTGGCTTTGCTGTGGTGGGCGTGATGATGTATTTCGCCACGCTATTCGGGATTTACTTCACCGAGCGGGCCAGCTTTTTGAAAGCTAACGAAGGCCAGTCGTGGATACCGTCTTCGGCCAATCTGCAGCTGACGGCCCCCACCATGATTTTCTGGACTTTGCTTTTGTCGATCATCACCATGCAATGGGCTATTCACGCGGCTGCCAGACAAGACCGCCGACATCTCCTGCTGGCGGTGGTGGTAACCGGGCTTTTTGGCGTGGCCATCATCAATCAGATGGCGTTCATCTTTGTGCAGATGGAGTTAGTGATAGACGACGGATCTCTGGCTGCGCCGCTCATCTACACCATCTGCGGGAGCTTCGTGGCCTTGGTTGCGGCGGCGCTCATTTTCTTGACCATCATGGCGTTTCGCAGCTTGGGCGGGCAAAGCATGCGCCACACCGCTGACGGTCTGTCAGCTGTAGCGCTGTTGTGGTATGCAATGGTCCTTGTATATTTCATTTTGTGGATCGGAATTTTTGTGACCAAATAGAGCCATGCTGACGCCTAAACCCACCGACACACCACCTGCTGACACACCACTCACCGATACGCCTTCTAAGGACACACCATGTTGACCCGCGGATTCAAGCTTTACACCGGTTTTGGGCTGGCGGCGCTCATTTCCGCGCTGGCCTACGGCATTGTCAGCGGCAACACATCCGGCCCCGATTATCTGCAGGTCATAGATCGCTCCGCTTTCAAAGGCGTCGTCAGTTTTGGATGGCAGGGCGGCATTGGTGAGCACCTGGGCTATGTGGTGTTTTTCTTTGTCTTTCTGGTGAGCTTGTTCTTAGCCTTGATGCTGACCGCATTTTCCGATGCCGACCCGTCTGCCGTGGCTGAAATCTCAGATGAAGGCGAAGTGCCACCAGCTCAAGCCCCGACTGCTCCCAGCTATTGGCCTGTGGTGTTGGCTTTCGGTGTGGGTTTGGCCGTAGTCGGCTTGGCCACCAATCCAGCCATCATGGTGATTGGCATAGTTTTTGCGGGAGTGGCTGGGTTGGAATGGGCTATTTCAGCTTGGGCCGAGCGAGCCAGCAGCGATCCGGAGGTCAACAAAGCAGTCCGCAACCGCCTGCTGTGGCCCATAGAAGTGCCTGCCGTAGGCGCAGCTGGTATAGCCGTGCTAGTGCTGGGAGTTTGGCGGGTGCTGATCGCGGTATCTGAATTCAGTGCCGTGTGGGTTGTTACCGGGCTGTCGGCGGCTGTTTTTGTGATTGCGATTGCCTTTGCCTACGCCCCCAAAATCAGCAAGTCGGCGGTGGTTGGAGTAGTGGCTTTGGCTGCTGTGGGGGCTATCGTGGCAGGCATAGTCGCTACGGCCATAGGCAGCAGAGAGTTTCACGATTTGCATGAAGAGCTGTTGCACAGCCAAGCTGAAGTTGTCGGCGCCGACGGAGAGTCTGAAGCGGCGGCCTCAGGCTTGGCCTCAACCTCAGGCGCGGGCACAGAGGCAGATCATGGCTAGGTCGGCAAGGCGCACTACCCCAATGCCAATCCCCCAACTGCCTAACAGCGATGGCGGCGCACCTGAGCGAAGAAGACTTGTGCAGCCTGCCAAAATCAAAGCCCTGGCAGCCCTGTCGTTGGGTGTGCTGATTCTGCTTTTGGCTGGTTGCGCTTCTGAGCACCCGCTTGACAGCCTCACGGCTGATGCCGGACCTTCATCTGAGCGCATCACCAACTTGTTCTGGCCCATCTTGATTGTGGCCATTATCATTTTGATTTTGGTGGAAGGGGCCATCATCTACATGATTCGCCGTTTCAAGGCCCAGCGGCGCGCCGAAGACAGTGGCACCGCTATGGCTGGCGACCCCTACGACCCAGACAATCCAACTGAGCTTCTTGTCGGCGAACCGCTGCCGCCACAAACCCACGGCAACCTTCGCCTGGAGATTGCCTGGACCATAATTCCGACCATAATTCTGGCAGTTATCGCCGGCTTCACCCTAGTAGCGATTTTTGACTTGGAGGAAGTAACTGCCAGCGAGGACAGCCTGCGGGTGACGGTGGTGGGACAGCAGTGGTGGTGGGAATTCCAATACCACACAGACGGCAACACCGACTCGCCTCCAGATTTCGTAACCGCCGGGGAGCTGGTCATCCCAGTCGGCCAGCAAGTCCCCCTTGAAATCACCTCCAGGGATGTTATCCATTCCTATTGGATTCCACAGTTGATCGGCAAAAAAGACGGCGTTCCGGGGCGCTATCACGATTGGCTGATCGAGGCATCCAGGCCGGGCCGCTACCTAGGCGCCTGCACCGAGTTTTGCGGCTTGGCTCACGGCTACATGCGCATGTATACCATTGCGCTGCCAGCCACGGATTGGAATGACTGGGCTGCCAACCAGCGCCAACCAGTCACCCCGCTGAATCCAGGCGAGGTTGGCTATGAGGGACAGGAGTTGTTCTTGGCCAACTGCGCTCGCTGCCATTCCATTTCTGGCTTGACCGACACCAACGGCGACGACCAGACAGACGATCCCAGCATCTATTCAGGCGGCGATCCAGTGCATGACCAGCTAGTTGCCGGCGCAGCCCCCGATTTGACCCACATGATGTCGCGAGCTACTTTCGCAGGAGCCACCTACAACCTCTATGAAGACCGAGGCGAGGATGTGGACTATCAGGATTTGGCGCAGTTGGGCGAGTTCAACGCTGCCGAGCTGGAAAACTGGATTTCCAACGCACCCGGCAACAAGCCAGGCGATTGGGAGGCAGGACGAGGCATGCCGCCCTTCCCGAATTTGACCAACGCCGACGTTGATGCGCTGGTGGAATATTTGAGAACGCTTACCTAGGACTGCAAGTGAAATTTTTAGGCACAGACTTCCCAAAGCTAAACTCAAACAAAGCCTGCCCCGCAGTCCCACCGCCATCTCGCCGCATCATATCGCAAGCAAGACTCACCGCAAGTAAATGACCCAACTCAAAGAGCAGCCAACCGAACTCCCCGCTGAGCTTCCCGCCCAGGCCGCTCCCGTCACAACCATTCCGGCCTTGCCAGCATCCAAGGTGGTGCCGGCTCCGTTGGGTGTTTTCACCCGGCCGCAAGGCAAGCACGGCTGGAAGTCGTGGCTGTTTACGGTCGACCACAAGCGCATAGGCATCATGTATGGCGCCGCCGCCATGGTTTTCTTGGTGGTCGGAGGGGTTGAAGCCCTGCTGATCAGGCTTCAACTAGCCCAGCCTGGAAGCGAACTCCTGGGTGCCTCAACCTACAACCAAATCTTCACCATGCACGGCGTAACCATGGTTTTCCTGGTGGTGATGCCGTTAGCTGCTGCCTTCGCCAATTACTTGATACCCCTTCAGATAGGAGCCCGAGATGTAGCGTTCCCGCGTCTGAACGCCTTCAGCTTGTGGTGCTTCCTAGCGGGCGGTATCTTCTTGAACACCTCTTGGTTCCTGGGTGGCGCTCCAGACGGCGGTTGGTTCGGCTACCTTCCCAACGCAGGAGTAACGTTCTCCCCCTCTCACGGCATGGACTTTTACGCCATCGGGCTGCAGATCACCGGCGTGGCCTCGTTGGTCTCTGCCATCAACTTGATTGTCACGGTTATCAACATGCGCGCCCCAGGCATGACCTTGTTCCGCATGCCAGTGCTGACTTGGATGCTGACCATCGTCCAGTTCCTGCTGCTGTTTGCCATTCCAGTCATCACTGTGGCACTGTTCTTCATGATGTTCGACCGGCTGTTTGACGCCAATTTCTTCAATGTGGCGGCCGGCGCCGACCCCTTGCTGTGGCAGCATCTGTTCTGGATTTTCGGCCATCCCGAAGTGTATATTCTCATCTTGCCAGCCTTTGGGATCATCTCCGAAGTGATCCCGACTTTCAGCCGCAAGCCCATTTTCGGCTACTCCTTCATGGTTTTTTCCGGGATACTTATCGGATTTATGGGTTGGGGAGTGTGGGCTCACCACATGTTCACCTCTGGCTTGGGACCCATCTCAGTCACCGCCTTCAGCCTTTCCACAATGTTCATCGCGGTGCCCACTGGCGTCAAGATACTCAACTGGCTAGCCACGATGTGGGGCGGCAACCTGCGCTTTCCAACGCCGATGCTGTTTGCGGTGGGGGCGGTCGGCATGTTTACCATCGGTGGTCTGTCGGGTGTAACCCACGCAGTCGCGCCGGCAGACACCCAGCAGCACGACACCTATTACATCGTGGCACACTTCCACTACGTCATCTTTGGGGGTGCCTTGTTGGGCTTGCTGGCGGGTGTCTATTTCTGGTGGCCCAAGGTTTTCGGACATCGGCTGGGGGAGCGCCTCGGCAAGGCCAACTTCTGGACGGTGCTGATCGGCTTTAACCTCACTTTTGGGCCGATGCACATCCTCGGTCTGCAGGGTATGTCTCGCCGAATTCCCACCTATACACCCGAAGACGGCTTCACCTTCTGGAATCTCATAGCCACTCTGGGAGCTTTTGTGATAGCCGTTGGCATGTTGCTGTTGTTCATCAACATTTTTGCCAGCCGCCGGGCGGCTTCCAGGCGCCCAGCCCCAGGCCCCGACCCGTGGGATGCCCGAAGTCTGGAATGGATGGTGGCTTCACCAGTGCCTGAGCACAATTTTGACGAGATTCCGATCGTCCAGTCCCAAGACGAGTGGTGGCACCGCAAATATGAAACTCAGCCAGACGGCAACAGCGTCAAGACAGCCGCAGTTGCGGAGTTGGCTCAAAAAGGTGATGCCAAGGGTGTTCATCTGCCTTCCCCGTCTTACTGGCCGCTAGTGCTGGCGTTGGGTCTGCCGTTCATTGGCTACGGACTGATTTTCAACTTGTGGTTTTTGGTTTTGGGGGTTGGCTTGGTTCTGGTTGCTATCTACGGCTGGATTTTGGAACCGCCGGATGACCCTGAGGCGGTCCATGAACATCACGATGACGACCACGGCAATAACGGCCATGGCGATGGTGGCGGTGCTGGCGACGACAGCCACGAAACCAACGGCCAAGGCGACAGCGAGCATATCTCCATGAATGGGGAGTATGCAGCCTTGAACGGTGCACCGCAGGGATAGCAGGTAGCAAGGACACCAGATAGATGGCAGCCGACCAAGTAGCTTTGGCAACCACCCCTCAAGCAGTTAGCCAGCCGCAAGTTGCTGGGCATTCACCCTCCATGATTCCCAAGGGGGTATCCAACAACAAGCTGTTGATGTGGTTGTTCCTGGGGTCGGAATGTCTGCTTTTCGGCGCGCTGATTTCTTCTTATTTATTGCTGAAGGAGCGCCTCCCGGAAGGCGAAATCGGCCCCGAAGATGTTTTTGACATACCCTTCACTTCGGTCAGTTCCTTTGTGCTGTTGCTGAGTTCTCTGACGATGGTGCTGGCGCTGTCCAACATGTCTAGAGGCGATGAGCACCGCTTCAGGGTCTGGACTGTCGCCACTGCGCTGCTGGGAGCCACTTTCATAGCCGGGCAAGTCTATGAGTTCAGCGTTTTCTACGAGGAGGGTCTGGGTTACACCACCAATATATTCAGCTCCGCTTTCTACAGCTTGACGGGCTTTCATGGCGCTCACGTGACTATCGGGATTGTGATGTTAATGTCGCTGGTGGTCTTGAATCTGCGCGGTCGCCTAGGGCCTGACCGGGCCGAAGTGGTCGAGATCGTGGGGTTGTATTGGCACTTCGTGGACATCATCTGGATTCTCATTTTCACAATTGTCTATCTGTTCCCGCAATAGTCCTGTTCCCGCAATAGTCACATGACCGACACACTCACCACCGAAACCAGCCAAGGCGAAACGTCGCCTGGGGCTGTGGCTGACGAAACGGCAGTTCAAACCCAACCGGCAACTGAAGCTGATGCTGCCAATGCTGGCGCCGACCAAACGGCCGAAGCTCAGCCCGACCAACACACCGACGACTCCCACGCCCACCCTTCAGATTGGCAATACATCAAAATTGCCTTGTTGTTGGCACTTTTGACTGCCATTGAGGTGTTCACATATTTTGAGTCGGTTCACAACCTTTCAGATGCTGCGCTGTTTGTTTCGCTCACCGTGCTGATGGTGTTGAAGTTCGGTTATGTAGCTGCCTGGTTCATGCACCTGAAGTTTGACTCCCTGCTGTTTCGCCGAGTTTTCCAAGTGGGCATAGTCATGGCGCTGGGGGTTTATATCGCCATGCTGACTGCCTTTGAAATTTGGTAGCTGGCCGGTTTGAAATGAGCGGACGTGGGCTTCATATTCGCTGAAAGCTCTTTTAGCTATACGTTTCATCCCGAAGTCTGGCTGCTTATAGCCTTTTGTGTCTGGTTGGGTTACTATGTCAGCCGCACACTAGCTCCTCGCTGGGAGCAGTTGACTCCCACTGGCGCTACCACCCCGGCAATCACGCCCCAGCAAAAGATGTCATACACGGCAGCTGTATTCTTTCTTTGGTTAGCCAGTGACTGGCCCCTGCACGACCTCTCAGAAGATTTTCTCTACTCCGTTCATATGGTGCAACATCTGTTGATTACCTTTGTGGTGCCTCCGCTGTTGTTGCTTTCCGTGCCTGAGCCGATGGCAGCCCTAGTGTTTGGCAAAAACAACAAGGTTCTGCAAAAACTTACCCACCCCGTGGTGGCTGGCGTGTCCTTCAATGTGATGGTGGCTTTGACGCATCTGCCTTGGGTGGTCAACACCGCCGCTTCCAACGGGGTGTTTCACTATGTGGTTCACACGTTGCTATTTGGTCTGGCTCTGCTGATGTGGATGCCGGTGTGTGGCCCGCTGAGGGAATTCCGTTTGGGATTGCCTGGTCAGATGGTCTATTTGTTTACCATGTCTATTCTGCCCACCATCCCCGCAGGGTTTTTGACCTTCGCGGAAACCCCCATATATGAGGCTTACACGGGTTCATTTGGGATTTCTCCCGAAAGCGACCAGCAAGCTGCCGGGCTGATTATGAAAATAATTGGCGGTTTCTATCTGTGGGTGATTATTGCCATTTTGTTCTTCAAGTGGTCGGCTCAACAAGAAGCCCAAGACTTGCGAACACGACGTTCCCAAGTCGCCCAGAATAATCAAAAAGGACTGGCGGAAATTAACTCGTGAGTGGTTTAGAGTGGGTGCCCCAGTGAACCCTAGTGGGGGCGGGGTATATTTGGCGAAGAGCTTTTCGCTTCACTCACAAAGGTACTGCAAGAAATGCTTAGCCCCTTGTTTGTGTTGAAAGGATGCGCTGATGGTGTCGCCATTTGAGTATTGGACATTGATTTCGTATCTCTTGAAAGCTCCAGCTGGATGCCAAAATTGCTGCTGGTTAAAGTGAGTTGTTCCATGGCCGTCGTCTGTTCATAATTATGGGTTTACCATGTTGCACATCTGAGAAACCGCCTGGGAAACGCTTTCAACTCAAGCTGGTTCAGCCTTGGAAGCTGGGGGGAGGGAAGAGAGGAAGAGCAGAAAAATTGCCAAGAACAGCTCAAGAATCATTAAAGAAAGGTTAAAAGTCGCTAGCACAGCCAAGCAAATCAAGCAATTACTTGCCAGTATCAATTCAGTCTGCTAATGTTTTGGCAGGTGATAAGCGCAACGCAAACTTATTTATAAAACTCATTTACAACTCATTTATATTGGGGCAGTAATATTATTCCGCATCCGCACAAATAGCGAACAGCGAAAACAGATCGAAAACCAATAAAGATCAATAAAGATAAAGACAAAAACAGTAAAAGGGACGACAAGGAAACAAGGGAGAGCGCAATGAAACGAACATTAGTTAGCGTTTTGGCGATTGTCGGGGTTTTGAGTTCAGCGTTGGTGGCTATAGCTTTGGTGGCCAGCCCAGCTTCAGCAGTTGCTACGCCCGGCAGCAGCACCCAAGCTATAACCAGGGTCAACTTCGTGGTGTCGGCCCCCACGGCGGGTTCCGTTCCCAGCCTTCAGTTGGCTTTTTCAGCCAACAACACCCAGCGCTGCACTCCTATAACCCCCCTCAGGTTTTTCGCCAACGGCACCAGTGCCAGCAGAAACTTCATCACCAACTACGACCCAACTCCAACCAACGTCGCCAACAACGATGAAGTCACCTGCCTCTACACCGTAACTATCAATTCCAACCTGTCTGATTGTTCCTTCACCATCAACAGAGGCGAAGGCATCACCGACCAGACCGGCTCTTCTTTCACCCTGGAAGGCACGGATTCTCCGAATTTTTCATCGCGGGTGGGTGCCTTTTCAGACTTGACAGCAGCCAGGGTGGTTACCATCACGCCCGCCGACTGCTCCCATCCCGCTGCTGTTACCACCCAGCAGTTGGTGCAGATTCGCAACCTTGAGAGCACCGAGCGATACAGAGCCACCTACACCCCATTCGGCAACTGCTCCACCAGGAACAATCCGCTGGAGGTGATTGAGCGTTCGGGTTGGTCATTCGCAGTGCTTGACCTCAGGTGCAACTGGCGGTTGGACGTCGCCCCCGTGGATAATGTGGCCACTTCGGGTTGCCGGGTTGATGCCATCCTTTATTTTGCAGACGGAACCCATGCCGTGGACTCAGACGGAGAACTCTTTATTCATCAGGCGGGGAGTTTTGCTGCCGTGGGGGGCAAGCTCATCAATCGCATAGACCTCAGCTTTAGCAATACCTCAGCCGAATCGGGAGTCTGTGAGCAAGAGATCAGACTGACTGCGAATGTGCAGCTGGCCACCGCAGCCGACAGGTCTCTGTTTGGCGGCGAGCAGGTTACCTTCACAGTGGAGCCGCTGGACAACAGGCAAAGCGCGGCTTGCACTCAGCGCACGGAATTCAAAGGGTCGGCCTCAAATCCCGCCACTTTGGACATCGTTCAAGTCCCGCGGGGCGCTACGACCACCTGCGCCTACAAGATAACTGCCGCAGCTACCTCAACGGCTCTGCAGCTGGCCGGCAATCAGCCAAGCGTCAGAGAGTTTGATACTCGTGGCGCGGCTCGCATCAACGTGGACTTTAGATACACCCAGCGTCGTATCCCCGTGCGAGTGGCTTTGCAAGTCTTTGCACCCCGTGGCAGCATCTTCAGAACCGACCAAACCATTGACTTGCATGTGACTGTTCCAGGCCCCTGCGGCAGCGATACTTCTCTCTTCGGCGGCGTGTCGGCCAGTGTCGGGGTGCAGTATGGAATGTTTATCGTGCCAGGCCTCACCTACGCCATCGGGCCTAACGCCCGGTCGGTCAACCCGGCCGCTTCCTATAGCCTTCCACCCTATGTATTTGTCAACAATCAAAGAATCAGCTGCACCGTCAGGGCTACTGAGCTTTCGGCTTTTGAACGTTGCACCATCCGAAACGCTCAGCGAGACAGTTCTGGCAGGGCCTTTGTGGAAACCACTTGGGCTGCCAATACCAATCTCATCACCGTGGCGCTTCAATACGACTGCACTTCCTATGGCACCGATGGAGGCACAGGCTCCGATGGCGACACAAGCACCACTCCAGACACTGCACCCGACCCAACTCCCGGCGCAGGCAGTTCGTTTCTGTCGCAGGGCTGGATCACACTGCCATTCAACGGCATCACAGGCACCACGCCGCAGGCCTTCGCCAGGGAGCTAGACAATGCCATTGCTGCATTGTGGGTGTGGAATGCCCAGACGCAATCTTGGAGAGGCTGGGCTGCCGGACAAGGGTCGCTGGGTTTGACCAGCCTTACTAGAGGTGACATCGTCATGGCCTATGTGCCTTCTGCCAGCCGAGTAACATACAATCCAGCCACCTTGCTCAACACCCCGGCTGCCACAGGCAGATTGACGATTCCGCCGGGATATTCGTTCCAAGTGTTTGGCGGAGCTGCTTCCAGGTCGCTTGAGAGCTTGCTGGGGCCTCAGGCCGATTTGATTCCGGTGGTGTACCGCTGGGACAGCCAGGCCCAGGCGTGGAACTATTTCCTGCCCGGCCGCCAGCAGTTGCCGTCGGTGTCTGTTCCGTGGTTTGATGTCATCAGCCCAGAGGATGCTGTCTTCATCTTCAACGCCTCCTCGGTGGCTATAACCATTCCATGGTCGTAGGGCTGCTGGTCGTAGGCTGCTCGCCAAGCCAGCGCAGGCTGCTTTAATAAGTTGACAGTATGAAAGACTTCATATACATTGCTTAAAGTGAGTTTTTCGGGGCAACCCGAACCTTAAGAAAATAGAAATAAAAATACCAATAAATAAGTTGACACCAGAGCTAGTTAGAATACAATAAATAAAAGCAATCCAAATCCACAAACCAGAAAGGATACACAAATGAAACGACTATTGATTGGCGTTGTTGCCATAGCAGGGCTTTTGGGCTCGGCTTTGGCGATTGCAGCGTCGGTGGCTAGTCCGGCATCGGCGCAGACTTCGTCTGTGACGGTTCAGAACCGTACTACAAGAGACACCAATCTGCCTGCAGCCCAGCAGCAGGTGATTGTAGGTATCAGCACCGTGAACAACTGCAACCCTGGCAACAGGGCGCCTTTGAGTTCTTCCATAACTTTAAATGTTGATGCGAGAAACGGCATGGACATGGGCGCATCAGACGTTACTGGCGTTTTGTCTCAGAATTGCAACTGGGAAATAACCTTCCGCAATGCAACTGGTAACTGTGCCGTTGAAGCTACAGTCAGAAACGGCGAAACAGAGACAGGTACTGAGTCCGATGGGAACTTGATTCTGTCCGGCATCGGCGGAAATGGCCAACTGCAGTATGGAACCGCCCCTGTGAGCAACATTGATTTCGAGGTAACAACTTCGTGTTCTACGTCTTTCCAGCCTGCGGCAACGATCAATCTTGCCGCTTCCACCGCTGGCAGGACTTACACTGGCGTTAGCTTCGCTATCTCCTTTGCTCCGGTTGCTAGGTCAAACGCTGCCTGCACTCAGAGCGGCAGCTTGACTTACTCTGTCAAGGCCAGCGGAAGCATCACCCGAGACGGCAATGCCCTGAACTTGGTCAACCGCCCACTGGGTGCCACCGCAGATTGCGTGTATAACGTTACGTTCCCTGCCGAGACGGGTGCCTTGCGTTTGGCTAGGACGCCTGCTGCTACCCGCACGGTTCGCGCCAGTGCAGCAACTGCAACGGCTACTTATGATGTTTTCACAGTAGCTGTCAGCGTGGTAACAACCTTCCCGTCTGATGAGGTCTTCACCACTCAAGACAAGGTTGATTACTTCATCAATGTAATCGCTCCTTGTGGCGGCTATCTAGGTGTTATACCTCAAGCCTTCGGCAGCCAAGGCGACGTAGCCTCGGTTCAGGTATTCCCTGGCTCGGTTACGGTTTATGGCGATCCTTTGAACCCCATTTTGGTGGCTGAGAGGAACTTCACCATCACCGCATTTGCCGACGGTGCCGGCACCCGGCCTTGCACAGTTCAGGTAACTGAGCGCAACGGCCCTGACCGTTGCACCCCTGTTGGCGGCGGAGTCCAGACCAGGACTTATTCAGCTGGCACAACTGCCTTCGCGTTTGAGTTCACTCACACCTGCACCGCTCCGGTTGCTGACAGTGGCGAGGCGGGCGACAGTGCGACAAATACTACTATTCCAAGTATCATCACACCTCCAGATCCTCCGCCAATTGAGATTCCAACCACTCCTGGCACTACTCCTCCATCGATAGATCCAAGTGGTCCGGATACTGGCCCACAAAGGCCTGGCATCACTGGCTAGACAAGCTTGACTTAGCAGTCCAAGTGGCTGCTGGTCTCTAAAAACCTAAAAGGGCGGCTCCCCTAGGGGAGCCGCCCTTTCTGGTTAATGGGCCAAGGCTGCGTTGAAGAACTATAATAACTATAAGTTATGTTAAAGTTTATGTCCAATAGGAAGGGCCACATTAAACTGCTGCTCTTTTCTGCTACCCATCAAGAAGGAGTATGTGGTGCAAAAAGATTGCTATTGCTTAGCTTTGTTGGCGTAGTTGGAATTTTTGCTTCTTTTTTGTTCATATTTGGTTTCTTGGCAAGTTCCGTTTCCGCTCAGACTGCTTCTGTGTTTTCGCCATCGGTGTCTATCACGGTGCCGCAATTCGATGACGATGGGGATGGTGTGAACGACTTTTCAGAACAGATCTTCACAATCAGTTTTGCCCCAATATCAGGTTCTGACAGCGGATGTACTCAAACAGCCACTTCAAACTACACTGTATCCAACAGCGGTGCGGTATCAACCGATGCGCAGGTATCTTTGGTAGACCGCCCTGCTGGTCTTGATGCCCAGTGTGAATATTTAGCGGCATTTCCTCAAATGGTAGGTTCCTTGGCTTTGCAGCCCAGTACTAGCTTTAGTGTGTACGCTGCTAGCCTTAGTGTGTCTGCTACATACCTTCTAGGCACTAATTCTGTGTTTTCTCCTTCTGTTTCTATTGCGGTTCCTGGTTTTGGTGGTGATTTGGGTGATGTTTTGGGTTTGACTTTTGTGGTTGGGTTTGAGGCTGTTGCGGGTTCTAATGGTGGGTGTTCTGGGGTTGTCAGTTCGGTGTTTGTGGTGGTGGCTGGTGGTTCGGTGTCTTTGGCTGAGAATTCTTCTTTACCTACGTTGGTGGACCGCCCTGCTGGTGAAGATGTGAGATGTGTATATGATGTGTCGTTGCCGTCTCGGGTGGGCGTTTTGAAGTTGCGTGATGTTGCTGCGGTGACTGTCAGTGCCGGTTCTGCCTTGGTTTCGGCTGTTTATGATTCTGTGTTTTATCCTCAGATTTCTTTTCTGGAAGTCCCTAGGATTGATGACGACGGGGATGGTGTGAATGATTTCTCCGGGCAGCGGTTCACTGTTGGGTTCCGCAAAACGTTCAATACGTTCAATACTGCAGACAGGGCTCATTGCAGTGAACCTGCCAGTTCAGTATTTGTCGTTAGAGACGATGGTTCGGTGTCTTTGGCTGATAATTCCTCTTTGCCTGCTTTGGCGGACTGGCTTACCGGTTCGCGTGATAGGTGTTCGTATCAAGTGTCGTTGCCGTCTCGGGTGGGATCTTTAAGGCTGCGACAGCCTCCCACCTATAGTACTATTTCAATTTCAGCGGTTACCAGCATTGCAGGTTATTTCGGCAAGTCCACTACTAGATTTTCCCCCTCTGTGGCTGTCACGGTTCCGCAATTTGATGATGATGGGGATGGTGTGAATGATTTCTCCGGGCAGCGGTTCACTGTTCATTTTTCTAGGTCGGGAAGTAGCCGAGCTTTTTGGTCTTGCCCTACGAGCGTTGCTCCTTCAGTGTTTGTGGTGGGCGATGATGGTTCGGTGTCTTTGGCTGATAATTCTTCTTTTCCTGCTTTGGTGGACCGGCCTTCTGAGTCACCTTTTAGGTGCAAATATACGATGGGGTTGTTGCAGTTGAATACCCCTGCATCTGTTTTGCTGCCCCGATACGGAACCAGGGAAAACAGCCGCCCTTCCTTCAGTGCCGCTGCTCCTGCTGTTTCCGCTTCTTACATAGCTCCTGTTTCCACATTTCAGCCGTCGGTGTCTATTGCTGTTCCCCAAGTTGATGCTGATGGGGCAGGAGGCAATGACTACGCAGGCTTATTCTTCAATGTGCAAGTCAGCCCAACTGCGGGTTCCAGCAGTGGCTGCACCCAACCAGCGCAAGTGATAGTTGGCATCACTCCTGAAGGGAACTCCTACATAGTTAGGACATACACTTCAGACTTGCGTTCCTACAGCTCGATAATTCCTATCTTCATAGACCACCCCGAAGGCGTAGAAAACCGATGCTCATACAACGTGACGTTCCCACCTCAGAAGAACTTACTAAGCCTCCAACCCGCCACCACCTTGACCATCACCGCCGCCGCCCCGGCTGTTACAGCCAACTATAATACCCAATTCACACCCCAAACTACAGCCACAGTTCCATGGTTTGATGATAATGCGAACGGAGTGAGTGATTTTTCAGAAAGGAATGTTAGACCTTCAGTTTCCTTTATTCCAGTGCCTGGCTCCAATGCTAGCTGCTCTAGGTCTACTGCACAGGTTTTTAAGATTTCAGCCAATGGTGCGGTGTCTTTGGCTGGGAATTCCTCTTTGCCTATTTTGGTAGACCGACCTGCGGGCACAGATGTGAGATGTAGTTACAAGGTGTTTATATCAGAAATAGGCACTTCAGATGAAACTTTGGGCAAGGGCGTGGTGATTAGGCCTAATGCTCAAAGCAGCTCTACTGTGGTCACGGCTGCTGCTCCTGCTGTCTCGGCTACTTATGTTTATCACACTTGGTTTAGCCCCACTGTGTCTATTGAGGTGCCTCAGGTGAATGACAGCAGTGGAAATAACATTTATTTAGATGAAAGATTTATAGTTCGTTTCAGTCCAACTGCGGCTTCAAACAATAACTGCACACAGGCGCTTGAGGTGATTTTGCAGATCTCCAGCACTGGCAGTTCTTACACTTCGGAAAGTCCACGTTTGATAGATCGAATTCAAGGTGTCGGCGCTCCCTGTGAGTATTTGGCATCGTTCCCACCCCACAATGATGCTTTACAGCTTCAGGCTGGCTCTACCAGAGTGGTTGGAGCCAGTTCCCCTGCTGCTTCGGCTGTATATCATTAACGCCTCTACTCAAATTCTAGATTTTGTGGCGCACACGGCCTAGGGGAGCCGCCCTTTCTGGTTAATGGGCTGAATTTGGATGAACTGGTTCCTTTGCCAGGCTGTTCTGCTAAAGGTAAAAGTTCGGTAAAGCGACTTGAAATACCCCCCCAACCGATATGAAGCTTAATCACAGGAGCACACAGAAGCAATAAAGCTGCCCGCTCCCAACCAAAAGCTAAAACGGGAGGATAAAACATGAGAAAGCTGCTGTCGGTCAGCATTTTCAGCATCATAGGGATTTTGGTTTCAACGCTGGTGATAGTTGGGACGACAGCTAGCACCGCTTCAGCCCAGACTTCGTCGGTAACGATTCGCAATGTTACACCGCCTCACCCGGATGATGTTAATGTATGGGCAGCAACCGTTGACCTATCCCCAGCAGATGGTTGCGACCCTGGTTCCCGCACACCGCAGAACACCGTGGGCGGGTCATATTTTCTTGATGCCAGTGAATCAACCGTAACCGGTGCTCTGTCGCAACAATGTGATTGGCTGCTGGACTTCACCACCTCTGGCCGTGACGCTAGGGGCGAGTTGGAATGCCCAGTTTCCATCACGGTCAAAGGCAGCGATGGAACCGCCATTGGAAACCCAGTCATAACTCGGCGTGGAGTTAGCAATGCCGTCCCCTTGCGGCTTTTTGGGGTCGGTGGCAATGGCCCGCTGAAGTTCGGAGACTACCGAGACGTGGCCTCAATTGACTTTGAAGTCGTCAGAAGCAACTGCGATGTTATGTTTGTATATTCCGTAACGATCAGCTACCCACAAGATGTAAATCCATTCGCCAATGAGTTCGACAGGTTCAAGCGGAGCATTGTGGCTTTTGCAGCTGACAATTTACCTGAGAGTTGCCGGGTGTTTGAGCCCCACTTTGCGCTAATTGGCTCAGCTCAGTATCCCTTGCGCATGAGCCTTCCCTTGGTGAAGCGCCCCGCTGGAGCCACGACCGACTGCAGCTATTTTGTTGCCATGCCTGCCTCCTTTGGCGGCCTCGGTCTGCAGTCGCCCCTGACAACAGCCGTTGATGCTGATTCTGCTGAAGCTACCGTGGTATATGCCCCCAGGACACCCAGCAGTTCCCCTAATTCATCCGTGAGGCTCACCAACCTGACCGCACCAGATGCCAATCAGCCCGGCAATCTTGAGCGGGCACAGGTAGTCGTTGATGTCTTGCCGGCAGTTGGCTGCGACCCCGGCAGTAGGACTCCTTCCCAGGAAACCTACACCTTCGGTGCAACATCCGTGGAAACGGGCATCTTGTCGCAGAACTGCGATTGGAAGATAGAGTTTCGCAACCTCAGCGACAATGGCTCAAGAACTTGCTTGGTTGAAGCCACTGTGAAAGACCACGATGGCAATCAGATTGGCGCCAGTGTGCTGGACAGAGGAGCTGGCTTGGTGCTTTCAGGGGTTGGCGGCGACGGCCCGCTGAAGTTCGGGGGCTACAGGGGTGTAGCAGAGATTGAGTTTGAGCGAACTGATGTTTGTTCTACGGTGTTCTACTATACGGTCAACCTAACTGGTCCAGCTGGGGCAACCCCTTTTGCTCGTGGCAATCCATTGGCTGGCGGCAGTTCGTTCGTGGGAGTTTCGGCGGCAGCGAATTTACCCGCTGGTTGCAAGGAGATCAGTGAGTTTCGCCAAGTCAGCGCAGGTGCTGGATTTCCAAAGTCGCTGAATTTGATTTTGCTGAACCGCCCGTTTGGTGGCAGTTCATGCAGATATTCGCTTTCGTTGCCAGCCGTTTTGGGGGATGACACCCTGAAGCTGCAGTCGGTTTTGACGACAGAGGTCTCCTCCAGCTCCAGTTCTCCAGTTGCGGTGGCTTACCTGAGCGTAAGCGATTCGCCTGATGGCTCGGCCTCCACCACGACTACAAGCTCTACTACGACTACTACAACAACGACGACCACCACAACCACTACCACCACTGTTCCGGCGTCTAGCAGGGAAACCAAAGGGAGTAACGTTGACGACCCTTATGACCCTGCCGAAGACCCGCCAAGGACTCCAAAACCTGAAAGCAACAACAACTACTTCAACGGTCTTGGTTTTGGCTACGACCACCCCTATTATTTTAAGTTCTACGACTACTACTA
>JAPYNY010000026.1 GCA_028283145.1 Candidatus Hopanoidivorans cymbastelae | reverse complement strand
GGGTTACGGCGGGCGTGGTGCACGGCGGCGGATACGGCGCCCGGCAGCAAGTGCGATGGCGAAGCGTGGAGGCAAGCCCGGCCCGGGTGCGCGCAGCAGTCTTGATGAATTCAAAAAACCTGGGAACTTTTTGTTGATGAGCGAAGTCATATCTATTTAAAGCGAGAAACTGCCTGTTGCCAAGTTGGCGAACTAGTTCCTAGTTCGTCTGAGCAGCAAGTTCTCAAACTCAAAAAATAGAAAGGAAGATCATGACTTCATCATCCAACAACACGAAATTCGTGACTTCAATCATCGGATTTGTGGCTTCGCTGTTTGCTTTTATGGCGTCGCAAACCCGAAAGCTGCGCCAAAAGCTGCACCAAGCCTTTAACCCCAAGCGAGTTTCCATCGGCTTTTTCGCTTTGGGGCTGCCTGTGGCACTGGTTGCCACTCAATGTCAGAATGCCGAGGAAGCGGGAGTTCCCATCAGCCTTACTCCAGGGGAGTTCGCCGCCGAAGTGATACCAGTCTCGCTGAACACTTACCGAAGTTGTAACAATCTGCTGGACTACATCCATTCAGAAGTGATTGACTTCGTAGGCCCATACGGATTTGATTTCCGAAGACGTGCCACTAGAAGTTCAGGCGACACCAGAAACTCAGATGATTTAGAAGAACAAACCTCTGCGCTCAGAGAATTCTCGGCTTCGGAGACGACTGCCCCCTTTTCTCCAGAGGAATCGGCTGACTTAGACTTTTCTGGTGCTGCAGACTCTCCAGCATTTGCGGCACCGGCACTTTCATTGCCCAATGCCGACATAGTTCCGAGGGATGACTTCTCGAGCACCAACGTTCAGGTTGCCGGAGTTGACGAAGCCGACATCGTCAAAACCAACGGACGACTGATAGTCGGACTTAGCGAGGAAGGCAGAACATTTTGGGTGGTTGACGTGTCATCGGAAACCCCCGAACTGGTTTCCAGAATCGGCTTGAGCGACGGCTCCTACCAAGAAATGTATCTCACCGACGACAAAGCCATTCTGATCGGAACTTCCTCAGTGGGAATCACTCCTTTTGACAGCTCCGGCACAGCAGACCAGCTTTCAAGCTCCAGAGCATCCCGCTCATCCGATGACGAGCCGGCCGTGGTCATCACCGAAATCGACTTGCGCGACCCGACCGACCCAGACATAAAGCGCCATCTCCGCATTGAAGGTGCCTATGTCAGTTCACGAGTAGCCGACGGCTATGCCAGGGTCGTCGTCAGCACCACACCCACCACCGATTTCGGCTTTATCAATCCGGGCGACCGCAGCGAAAGATCCGAGCAAATCGCCGAACGCCTCAATCGCCAGCTAGTGCAGGAATCCACCGAGCGGCAATGGCTGCCGGAATACAGCCTGAACGACGACAACGGCAGGTTGCTGGCCAGCGGGGTTCTGCTGGATTGCAACAAGGTTCATGCGCCAGAGGTGTTCAGCGGTTTCAATCAGATTTCTGTGCTGTCGTTTGCGGTGGATCAAGACCTGCGGGTGAGAGACGCTGCCTCGGTCATGGCTAGAGGCGAGACGGTCTATGCTTCAGCCGACAATATATATGTGAGCCACGTGATTGACGACTTCAGTTCCTTTGACAGACGGGTGGACGGCCTCACCGAGGAAACCGTCATTCACAAGTTTGCGCTCCGCGCCAACGGGCGAGCCAACTACGAGGGTTCAGGAGCGGTCGTGGGGAAGCCGCTGAACCAGTTTGCTTTTCATGAAAATGACGGGCGGCTGTTTGTGGCGACAACTTTGTTTGAAGGCAGCTTCAGCGGCCGGGAGAGCTTCGTTACATCGCTGGAAGACCGAGGCAACGAGTTGGTCATCATTGACAAGGTGGGCGATTTGGGCCGCGGCGAACGCATTTTTGCGGTGCGCTACATAGGCAGCAAAGCCTATATCGTCACCTTCCGCCAAACCGACCCGTTGTATGTGGTGGATTTGTCCGACCCGGCCAACCTCACCACCGAGGGCGAGCTGAAAATCACCGGCTACTCTGCCTATCTGCATCCAGTTGGGGAAGACTTGTTGCTGGGGGTGGGGCAGGAAGCCACCGACTCTGGGTGGATTACGGGCACCAAGTTTTCGCTGTTTGATGTGTCTGACCCGTCCAATCCGAGGGTGGTAAACAGCATCGACCTGGACGGCGGCAGCTCCAACGTGGAGTGGGACCACAGGGCGTTTCTGTGGTGGGCGCCGGAGAGCTTGGCGGTGGTGCCGATCAACAACCACAACACCGGTTTTTACGGGGCCTTGGCGTTGAGAGTTGAAAGCGTGGGCAATTCCTATGCCATAGTTTTGGATGACAGAATCACCCACAACCCCGAGGTGGGGCTTGGCGGCAACAAGCATGGCTGCGAGTGGTATCAGCTGCCGGCAGGCCTGGCCCGGTCTGAATCCATCGCCAAGATTTGCCCGGCTGGCGTGCTGGACAACTTGGGCAGCAATGCGCCTTCAATCGGGGAGCCTGATTCCTATCAGTGCACCCGAGACTGGTTCTTTGAGGAATTGTTTGACTTGGCTCAAAGCTCAGGCGGGCTTGAGACCACCAGCAATTCCAACCAGTTGCGCTCACCTGCCGAGTTGTGGGGCGACCTGCGCGAGTTGGTCAGCGACTATGTCATTCTTTCGGAATTGGGCGGGGCCAATCTGAACCTGAGTGAATTCCTGATGG
Source organism: Candidatus Hopanoidivorans cymbastelae (assembly GCA_028283145.1). GTDB lineage: Bacteria > Actinomycetota > Acidimicrobiia > Acidimicrobiales > Hopanoidiivorantaceae > Hopanoidiivorans > Hopanoidiivorans cymbastelae. Next base: position 59,485 of record JAPYNY010000026.1, on the reverse strand, counting down.
AGCATATTGTGCTTTGCCAACCCGAACGCAGCAACGACCAACCTTCCATAACTAGGTCGATGGTGATTGGAGACGACTTGTGGACGGTGTCCGCCGAGCTGCTGCAGGCTAACGACTTGGATTCGTTGGGCCGCCGAGCCTGGGTGAGGTTGCCTAGCTAGACGAACTGGCAGGTTGGGGCTGGCTGGCGCATTGTTCGCCGGCCGGCCTTGATCTGTGTGGTCGGCTCTGTCCTGAAAGGAAAGCCTCGGGCACCTGCCCCGGGGCTTTCCCCCGTGTGTGGCGGGTTTGCGTGAGCACTGCACTGTCCTGTCCGCCACGCCTCAAAATCTACCGCAAAAAACTTGGAACTTTTTGGAACGTCCGGAAGTCATATCAATTAGAAGGTGAGAAATTGCAGGCAAGTGGTAGATGGCGATGGCAGATAACAACCTTGCCAACGAGGCTGGTGCCAGTCCAACAACAAATTCTCATTAGATTAAAATTAGGAGACAAAACTATGACTTCAATCTTCAGGTTCGTCGCTTCGCTAGCAGGTTTGACGGCTTTACGTTCCCAAAAGCTGTTCAGCAAGCTGACCCAGGCTTTTCACCCCAAAAGAGCCACGGTAGGCTTCTTTGCTTTGGGTCTGCCTCTGGCGGTGTTTGCCACGCAGTGCCAGACCGCTGATGATTCGACTGCCCCGATCAACCTTGTTCCAGGGGAGTTCGCCGCCGAGGTGTTGCCCGTGGCCTTGACCACCTATCAAGACTGCGACAACCTGCTGAACTACATTCAAACAGAAGCTCTCCAGAGGGTGGGCCCGTACGGACTTGGCGGCGGCGACTTCAGCATTCAGCCGCTAGTGGCCGAGGCAGGCGTTAATGAGCAAGCTTCAAGCTTGGCGACCGATGAGCCCGTAGCCAGCGGGCAGGGAGCTGATTTTTCAGGCACCAACGTTCAGGTTGCCGGGGTGGACGAAGCTGACATCGTCAAGACCAACGGGGAACTAATTGTCGGCATCAGCAACAGCGGGCAAACTTTTTGGGTGGCCGATGTGTCATCTGAGACCCCTGAGTTAATTGGGAAACTGGGTTTGAGCGACGGCTTCTACCAGGAAATGTTCCTGGCTGACGGCAAGGCCATTTTGATAGGCAACTCATCTGTCGGTATCACGCCTTTTGACGGCAGCGGCACGGTTGACGACCCAGACGAAAGCGAAAGCGGCAGCGAAGCCACGCAAGAAGGCCCAGACTTCCCGGAGGAACCAGCGACCTCTTCGATTTATCCCTACGTTGGCGAACAAGCTGTGGTGATCACTGAAGTCGACCTGAGCGATCCCGCCGACCCTGAGGCAACGCGCCATCTGCGCATTGAAGGGCGCTACATCAGCTCGCGGGTGGTAGATGGCTATGCCAGGGTGGTGGTCAGCACCTCTCCGGAATACAAGCTTGGTCTGATTCGGCCGGCTTCTAGCAGAGACAGGTCGGAGCAAGTTGCCGAGCGGGTAAATCGCGAGCTGATTCTGGAATCCGAAATCTCCCAGTGGCTGCCGGAATACAGCTTGAATGAAGACAAAGGCAAGTTGTTGGACAGCGGGGTTCTGCTGGCGTGCAACAGGGTTCACGCGCCTGAGAAGTTCTTTGGCTTCAATCAGGTTTCGGTGGTGTCGTTTGAGGTTGCCGGCGAGCTGCAGGTGGGCGACTCGGTCTCGGTCATGGCCGACGGCGGCACGGTCTATTCCTCCACCGAAAATCTGTATGTCAGCCACGTCATTGCCGATTTCACCGCTTTTGAAGGGCGGCCCGAAGAGCTCACCGAGGAAACCGTCATCCACAAGTTTTCGCTGGAGCCGAACGGCCGAGCCAACTATGAAGGCTCCGGTGCTGCGGTGGGACATCCGCTGAACCAGTTTGCCTTCCATGAGTATGACGGCCGCTTGTTTGTGGCCACTACGGTGGTTGGCTCTAACTTTGAAGACAGCGAGAGCTTCGTTACCTCCTTGGAAGACCGAGGAGACGAGTTGGTCATCATCGACAAGGTTGGCGATTTGGGCCGTGGTGAGCGCATCTTTGCGGTGCGTTATATTGAAGACAAAGCCTATGTGGTGACTTTCCGCCGGGTTGACCCGCTGTATGTGGTGGATTTGTCCGACCCGTCCGACCTCACCACTAAAGGCGAGTTGAAAATCACCGGCTTTTCAGCTTATCTGCACCCGATTGGAGACGACCTGTTGTTGGGGGTGGGGCAGGAAGCTACCGAGCGTGGGGAGACCACGGGGGTGAAATTCTCGTTGTTTGATGTGTCTGACCCGTCCGATCCCAGAGTGGTTGACAGCATCGATTTGGAAGGCGGCAGTTCTAATGCGCAGTGGGAGCACAGGGCGTTTTTGTGGTGGGCGCCGGAGAGCTTGGCGGTGGTGCCAGTCAATAACTACGGCACCGGTTTCTTCGGGGCTGTTGCGGTGAGAGTGCGCAATGAAGGCGGTTCATACAACATAACTCTGGATAAGAGCATCAGTCACGACTTGAACGATCCGCTCAGCGGCAACAAGGGCGGCTGTGAGTGGTATCAGTTGCCAGTCGAGCTGTTCAGCCCTAGATTCCTCGCCAAGATTTGCCCGGCTGACGTGTTGGAGGACAACATTCCTGACCGCGACTGGCTCTCGTTTGGCGCTCCCGATGACTATCAGTGTTTAAGATATGATGACAGGCTGGCTCCGGGCTTGAGGGAATGGGAAGGCGAGCAGACGCCCCCCGATTTCACAGACGAGTTGCAGCCCACTGCTGAGTTCTTGGAGGAGCTTTCAGATTTGGACGAAGATGAGTTGTATCGTGTTCAGCTGTGTGAGCCTAGAGCTTATGAACGGCCGAATAGCGTTACCCGTTCTTTGGTGATCGGGGATGATTTGTGGACGCTGTCCAGAGAGTTGTTGCAGGCTAACGACTTGGATTCGCTGGATCGCCGAGCTTGGGTGAGGTTGCCGAACTAGCCGGCCTTCACCAAGATTCGTTCGGCCGCAAAAGCCTCCACCCGCACATCTGAACCTTCCAGGTTTACGGTGGTGGCGCCGTCAGGTGAGGAATGAAGCACTTTGCCCTCAAAGCCTGGCATAAGCGAAACCGACTCAAAAAATTCCAGCAAGCCAGGTGTGCATTCCAACTCTTCTCTGATGCGCATCACTGTGAACTGACTGCCCACATCCATCTGCGACAGATTGCACATGCTGGGTTCAATGTAGGAAGAGCCGGGGATGGGGTTGCCGTGCGGGCAAGTGGTGGGTTCTTCCAGCAGGCGGTTCATGGCTTTTTCCACCGCCGGGGAGATGACGTGTTCCCACTTGCCGGCTTCGTGGTGGGCATCCGTCCAGTTCAAGCCGAGCACATCGGTGAGAAATCGCTCAGCCAACCGGTGCCGGCGCACGACTGCTTTGGCTAGAGTTTTGCCTTCTTGTGTGAGTTTGATGGTGCGGGACTGCTGCTTGACCAAGCCCTCGTCGCTCAGACGCGCAATCATGGTGGAGACCGCCGCCCTGGAAACCCCTAGGCGCTCAGCGATGCGGGATTGGATGACCTTGAGGTTGTCTTCTTCCAGCTCAAAGATGGCCTCGCAATATTCCTCAAAGGCGGGATGATGTTCGCGGGGCTCATAGGGCATGTTTTCAGTTTATAGGGAGTAGGGCTGGTTGGGCTTTTTGGGTGTGGCGTAGCTTGCGACATTATAGAAGTGTGCAATATAAAGCTTGTTATGCTATAATACCTAACTAATATATTTTTTGATGTATAACTAACGTCCTGTGGAGAGTCCGTCTTTTCCTTCTGTGTTGCCGCCTTTGGCTCCTAGTCCGACGCTTTCGGGGGAGTTGGGTGGTTATTCGTTGCCGTTGCCTGATGGAGCGTTTTTTGAGTTGGAAGAATCCAGTCGGATGTCTGGGTCTGAAAATTCTGGAGTGGTTTTTGACGCTGGTTTTGCTTGTCCTGATGGTGGGCTGTGTTATTCGGTGGGTTTTGTTTTAGCTTCGGCGGGCGGGGAGTTTGTTGCGGTGGGTGATTTTGTGTTGAATGGCTCGCCTGTTGAGAATGAAGGTTGGATAGCATTCGGCGATTGGTTTTTTGCGCGCGACGGCGTTGCTGCTTTGAGGTTGGATTGCCGTGACCGGGATTTGTCGCCCAGTGCCGATGCTGGGGTTGACAGTTTCGTTTTTCCCGTCAGCGACGGCAGCCAGACACGCTATGTGTGCCGAAACACGATTTCCCAAGAGCAGTTCGAAGTTCTGACAGCAGAGGGTGCTGAAGGTGGTGGCGTGCTTCGTTTTGTTGAACGTGTCGGGGAGAGTTCCGCGGAGTCTTTCGCTGTTGCCGCGCAGCGCAACCGGCAAGGTTTCGGCAGCTATGATACGCCTTTGCCTGCGGGCGCGTCGTTCAGTTTGGTTCCGGTCCGTTTTTCTGTTTCGAATCCCAGTAGGGGGGAAATCGGTTGGAACAGATTCTTGCACTGCTTTGTGGTTTATCCAACTGTTCCTATTTCTCTTATTTCGTTTCCTATTCTTTTTCAGGATTTTCAATATGTTCCTTATTTTCCCTTTGAGTGCGTCAGAGTTTCTGTGGTTGTTTCTTCTCAGAACGGGAATCACTCTGTTGCTTTGAGGTATTCACAATTCAATGACAGAACAACGTCCGGGTTCTGGAGCTTTGAACTGCCTGGTGTTTCTGCAGTCAGGTTGGACTGCGCGGACCAGGACTTGGAGCGTGATGACGAAGCTGAAAATGACAGCTATTCCAGAAGCATAGCACTTCAAAACTTACTTGGAAATGATATACCAGGTTTGACGAGAACAGACTATGTTTGCCGCAATGCCATCACCCAGCAGCAGTATGATAGCATACTTTCTGCCATAACACTGCCTGAAGGAGGCTTCAGAGGTGCTAATGCCAACCTCCGATTCGTCAGCGACTGCCAGAATTCCATAATTCCGGAATGTCTGCCCTTCGTAGCAGATATGTCTTTCGATCTATGTCAAGGCACGATCACGGGACAGGTTCGCGCATACAGATTTGAGACAAGAAGCGGTGAGCCTAGTTGTGGGGATGGTTCTGTTAGAGGTGTTTCTGGCTTGGCAGTGTCTTACACTCATGGTGTGTCTTCTAGCCAGAGGGTGGTTAGTTTCGCTTATGATGTTGAAGGAGACCAGTCGACGAATTCTGGTTTGTTCGCGCCCGGTTATTGGCGCATCTCCGGGTCCGGGTTTTCAGTGGTGTTCGCTTGTCTGGACACAGATCTGAGCCCTTCTGCCCAAGCTGGTCGGGATGATGTTTCTGTGAGGTTGGTTACTGTGTCTGGTGTGTCTCGCACCAGGTATAGGTGTGTTGACCAGAATGTGGACGTTCGCACGCGGAGAACGTTCACTGCTTTTGGATCTTCTGTGACTTTGACTTACCTCGGCGCCCAGTCACAGCCGTCAGTTTTCGCACCAATTGAAGTCGGCACTTCGATCACACTGTGTGAAGAAAGATTTGTAGGGCCTGTATCGAATCCAACATTCATCTACAAGAGTGACGTCTCTGGTTGCAGTAGCTCTGTTGGAAGTGTTTCTAATTTTAATGTGTTATATACGCATGGCGCAACTTCTGATCAGCGGGTAATGTTCCTGGATTATGATGTCGAGGGGGACCAGTCAGCAAATCCAATTTCATTCGCGCCGGGCTATTGGCGCATCGCCGGCTCTGAATTCTCTATAGTGTTCGCCTGCTTGGACACAGAACTGAACCCCCCTGCCCAGACTGGCCGAGACGACAGCTATATAAACGTGTCAGAAAACAGATCAAAAACCAGCTATCTATGCATTGATCAAAATATAGACGCTCGCACGCGGAGAACGTTCGCCGCTTTTGGATCTTCTGTGACTTTGACCTACCTAGGCGCTCAGCCGCAACCGTCAGTTTTCGCAACTATTGAGGTTGACCTGATCGGACTGGAAGTCACCCAAGGAACCCAAGACTGGCAAGGCAACCTACCCTTAGTCAGAAACAGGCTATTAGCAGTGAGAGCATTTTTTGAATCTTCTGGTATCTCTCAAGGTCAGGAGGTTGAGGTATCAGCAAGATTATCTGCCGAGAGGAGTGATGGTGTAAATCTCATACCTAGTTCAATAGATTCCATCAATTATAGAGATTCAGTTCAAGTTGATTCTGATTTATTTGATGAAAATGGGCTTGGTCGTAGTGATAGTAGATCTTCACTGAATTTTATTTTGCCATTGGAGTGGACAGATCTAGATGAAAATGTAGAGTTGACGTTGAGTCTTAATTTTCCAGATGCTTTGGAGGTTAATTGCCAAGAGGCCATTGAACCCGTCAGATCATGTTCAGCCATTGTTTCGTTTCAGGAAGTTGTTACGCCTCGTATTGTCATGTTTTTACCGACGTTGGCAAATCTTGATGATGATGGCAATATTGCTGATACTTTCACTGCTTCATATGATAACGCAGTTGATCAGTTTAATAGGATTAGGGCTATGATGCCTTTTCCAACTAGTTTGCAATCTGGTGACCTATGGTTTCCTGACGATTTTTGGATAATAAACAATCCTATAAGGCTATCAGAAGAAATTACTACAGAAGAAATGCTGCGTTCTGTCAATAATCAACTTCTTAATTTTAGATTGCATAATGATGATTGGGGTGCAATTTATCTAGCCGTTCTGCACGGTAAATACACGGAACGAGGGGGAGTGGTTGGACTTGCGGCGAATGAAGAACATGAAGTAGGAGCTGTGGCCAGTTGGTTTGACTGGGAAATAAGACCGGGAACTGGGAGAATTGAAGGTTTATTTGGTAAGCTTCGTAATGCAGGTTCACATGAATTGGGTCATACTCTCGGATTAGTGCATCCGGGAATGAGAATAGATGAAGATTCAGATGAGTTAACGACAGTCTGTGGAGAAAAGCTTTATAATGATAGAGGAGATGCTTATCCTTATTTTGCTGATCCATATCCTGAAAATGACAATGATCCATATATTGAAGGCATAAGAGATGGTGATATAGATGATGATTTTAAAGATGATGAAATAGTAGCTTTATTGGGTCCGCTTGGCGATGTAGATGAAGAAGTTTGGGGTCTTGATATATTGCGATTGCAGGGTATTATGGAAAGCAGCAATAGTTGGTCTTCTCAATACGATTCACTTCTTGCATCAGATCCTAGGAACGTATATTCAGTTATGAGTGATTGCCGAGGCAGACAATTAAGGTTTCAAGATCCGATAGTAGCATTTCCTGATAATTTTGATAATTTTCAGGATTTAGGTATCACACAGTCTCAGTGGTTAGGTGCTCCTAGTCATAGGTATATTATTGAAAATTCTGAGGACATACTTGAGGATATAAGAGCGTTCAAAGAGGGTGCTTCAGGCTCATCAGAGCAAAATACTGATTCATTTTCTGGATCTTTGGTGTTCAGTTCTTCTACTAGTTCTGAGGTTATAGAGGTGGAGTTGCATAGGACCTACTCTAGGCCTAGAGAGGACAGGAAAGTAGTGCCTGGTGATTATGTGTTAGAGTTGCGCAACAATTCTGGCATGAGTCTGCGTGAAATACCATTCGCTGCTGTTAAGCCAACAGCAGCAGTTGTTGACGGAGCGAATCCAGAGTTCGACAGAGCTGATTTCGGATTTCTAGTACACAATCCGCCTGATTATGCCAGTTTTGCTATAAAGCAAGGCAATGAAGAACTAATTGTTGTGCAACGTTCTGCCAATACTCCGACTGTTAGCCTTTCCGGAGTATCCGTAAATCAGTTTTTTGCCAATGGGGATACAATAAATTTGTCTTGGGTTGGGGCTGATGCAGATAGTGATTCTTTGACGTATAAATTATTTTATTCAACTGATGGGGGTAGTTCGTATAGACCTTTTTTGCTTGAGACTACTAGCACCAACCAAGTGATTAAAGCTAATCAGCTCCTAGGTTCTAACGCAGCCAGATTTGGCATCTCTGTATCTGATGGGACGCGTTCATCTTTTTCTGAGAGCCCTGTCTTCAGGGTGGCTGAACATGCACCTCAGATACGGATTCAAACCCCCAGCGAAAATAAAGTATTTGCTGAGGCACAAGGTTTTGTGCTAGCAGCTGAGGGTTATGATAAAGAGGACGGTCTCTTGGGTCACAGCGCATTCAGTTGGCGAAGCAGCATAAATGGAGCATTGGGGAACGGCAGCTTTATTTTGCTTTCAGCAGATCGGCTCACCCCTGGAAATCATACTATCACTGTTACCGGAACCGACACCTCAGGACTAACGGCTACGGCTTCTGTCAACATCGTTATTGCCAGAACAAACACTATACCAGATGCTGTTGATGATAACGTAGTAGTTCAACTTGATACGCCCATGTTCATTGATGTGTTAGGCAATGACATAGACATTGAGGAAGACATCTACAATGAGAGTTTCAAGATAAACCGCCTACCAGCACTCGGTGAAGCGGAAATAACTGTCTCACCTGTTACAGGCAATCTGGTGGTTAGGTATGTGGGGCACACCAGCGGGCGTGACAGCCTGACATATCAGATTTGTGATGGCATAGACCGTTGCAACACCGCAACAGTGTCAGTTGCTGTCGGTCTAGCAAGTTGCACTATTTTTGGCACTGAGGGTGATGATATGCTATCTGGCACGTCGGGAGATGACGTTATTTGCGGACTGGGTGGCGATGACATCATCGACGGCAAAACCGGCAACGACACCCTGCTAGGCGGCTCAGGAGACGATACTATCTACGGGCGCCTAGGCAATGACACAATTCGTGGTGGACTGGGTGATGACTTCATCTTGGGACACCGAGGCGATGACACTCTTAGAGGCAACTCAGGCACGGACACGATTTTTGGCGGTGAAGGCACCGATACCATAATTGGAGCATTGCCTGGTGAAATCGTGCGTGATCAATCCTAGGATGATCCTATGACTCAAACAGCTATTCGCATCACAGTCATTGGTGTTTCGGTTTTGCTTTTGACGGTTTCGTATTTCTTGTCCGCTGATCCGGAGGATGTGGCAGCTGGGTTCTGCGGCAATCAGCCAAGTGATGGGCATAGTCTTGTTGTCCCTGCTGATATGAATTCGCAGAGCAGGGTTTTGGAGAAAGGGAGTCACATTGCTCATGAGTTTCGTGGCACTATGTATTTCCCTGGTGATGGATTGGCTCCTTGGATCGGGCCGGTTAGAACTTATATGAGGCATTTTGGATCTTCGCCACCTAGTGGATGGACTATCTTGAGTGAACCTGTTTTTGGCAATTTTGTTGATTTTGTGGCAGAGTTAGTGGATAGTTCAGGTGCAGTAGTGCGGGAAAACAAATTTAATATACTTCGCCCTGGTTCTATTAGTGGCTTTTTTGACTATCTTACTGTTGAAGATGGTGACAGCTTAAATTATCATGAGGATTCTAATTTTGTTGTTGGGTTTATAGATCCTCCAGAGTACACCAGTTTTGTTATTAGGTGGGAAGGCAAAAAGTTGCTGAATTTATCTGTTGAGAGCAAATCTCCTAATGTTCCTTTTGTGGAGATTTCAGGAGTGTCTGAAGGTCAGGTATTTTATGCCGATGATACTATCAGACTTTCTTGGGTTGGTGCTGATGCAGATAGAGATTTCTTGACTTATAGATTGTATTATTCATTTGATGAAGGTGATTCTTACAGAGTACTTAGATCAAGATCAGAAACAGTTGACAGGGAGATTTCAATTTATACCGGTTGGTTGCTTTGGGAATTTTATAGGTCACAAGATTTTTCCGAGGGCTTGAACAGTGTTAATTTTGCCATTTCTGTGTCCGATGGAGTTAATTCAACTTTTTCTACAACACCGGTTTTTGAAGTGTTAGGCATCTCTTCAGATGTTTCTCAGCAGTCGACTTCTACAGAAAGCAAAACAGAGGTTTCAGAAAAAGCTTTAGACGATCTGATTGAGGTTCCACCATATGAGCATGTTTATATTGATGTCTGGGATAATGATATAGGTTTCAGACGAAGTGATAGTTTTAAATCTAGAACTGTTTTTGACAGTTTTGAGGAGGCTGATAATTTTTTCATAAGCATAACAGATCCACCAGAACTTGGGGAAGTTACAAAAATTAGACATCTAGGAGATCAACAACCTAATCGTTATATTGAGTATGTCAGTTTTGTCAGCGGCTGCGACAGTTTTGACTACAGAGTTTGTAATACAAGCTTTGTTTGTGAAGAAGCTAGGGTTTATATTAACGTAGGAATATCGGATTGTACAGTGATAGGCACTGAAGGTGACGATCATTTAGTTGGCACTTCAGGTAATGATATTATTTGCGGATTGGGGGGAGATGATACAATTGATGGTTTGGCTGGTCGCGATGTGATTCGTGGAGGGACAGGAAATGACAAGATTTCCGGAGGTGAAGGAGGCGATTATATTCGTGGTGAATTTGGAGATGATACTATCTGGGGTGATTCTGGTGAAGATCTTCTATTTGGTGGATTAGGAGCTGATGAGATATTTGGCGGCACTGGAGCTGATATAATCTTGGGAGATGATGGATACGACGTTATGAGCGGCATTGCTGGCCGTGAAGTGTTATTTGGAGAAGAATTTATAGAGGAAAAACTTGCTTACAGAGGAATGATAGAAGACAGAGCTGATGAACTATTGAAGCCGGTAGACAATGATATCATTGATGGGGGTGAAGGGAATGACACCATTGGCGGAGGGCTAGGTAATGATACTATCAGAGGCGGTCTTGGAGAAGATAGGATCAGAGGCAATTCGGGGCAAAACACAGTACACATCGAAGCAGAAACAGACGTCATCCGTCAGGTGCTAATTGGCCGTTCCAGCACAGATGACCAATTAAGATTGGGCGAGTGGTTCACATTGGTAGCTGGCAGTTCTAACCAGCCAGACAGTTTGTTGGATGGAACTGCATTTAGTTGGCATAGCAGTATTGATGGAAGTCTTGGAACTGGAAGATCAATTGAAATTTCACCTGTTCAGCTTACTGTTGGTTCCCATGAAATTACTGTCACAAAAACAAACGGTTCAGAAAAAACGGATACCCACTCAATAATTTTTGAAAAAATAAATATTTTTGTGGATGCTATAGACGATCATATATCAGCTAGACTGAACGTTCCAATAGAAATCTATCCTGCTGATAATGATATCAATTATGAAAACGAACCTGGCTCTTCTAGATCATCCTTCCGTATTATACCATCCTATATCTGGACTATATCAGAACCAAATCTTGGGAAAGTCCAAACTGATATTCGCTATGTTCAACGCGAATTTAGAGACGTGCATTACATGATATATGTGCCAAGTAGTATTGGAAAAGATTCCTTTCAATACAGACTCTGCACTGAAGGTCTGGATTGTGATACTGCAACCGTACACATTACAATTACAGAATAGAGAACCTCTTCGCTCCATGAAGGCATTTAGTCTGTAGTTCCTCCTACCCAGTGGGTCGTTAAGGGATTTCCAGATTCCAGGCGATGGTATTCAAACTTTATTTCTGGCTTGGGTTTCTTCGGGGTCAAGACGTCTCTGAGCTCCAAGTAGAGTTCGTACTGCCTTTTAATTCTTTCGAAGTCAATAGACTCTCTGGTCGGCGGACCTATAATGTCAGATGGTTCATCTGATTGGCTCATTTTTTGCGCTCCTTGTGGTAGCAGTGTAGCATAGCCAAAGTCTTTGCGGTTGTCAATGTTGGATTATACCTTTCAGCAGTGCTCGCTAATAACAAAGGGGCCCAGTGGCTTAGGGCTACTACTTCTAGGCGGTAAGCAGTCGACAAGGAACAAGCCCCGCCTGTGGTTGCCTCCGCTCAGCCCAGCCAGAGCCCCATCCCAGCCAACACCCACCACACAAACCTAGCGAAGCTGGTCAGACAGATGACCCGGACGGTCTTCTTTGGAAGAGCTTTGCCCTTTGGCGCGCACGCTGGCTGCCTTGTTGGCGGCGTTCAAGAAAGCTCTGGCTGAAGCTTCAACCACATCGGTTGACAAGCCCCGTCCGGCTACCTCAATGCCATCTTCGGTGGTAAAACGCAGAGCCACATCCGCCAGCGCATCCACCCCGCCTGTTACAGAGTTGACGGTGTAGTTGTTCAGGGTTCCGTATATCCCCGTAGCTTCCTTGATGGCAGAACAAGTTGCGTCCACCATCCCGTTGCCTTCCTTGCGGACGGTGCGCTGCTCGTCTCCTACCTTGATGATCACCGTTGCGCTGGGTATGCCAGAGGCGATGTTGCCCCCATGACACTCCAGGAATTCCAAAGAAAAGGCTTGGTTGTCAACCCCCTTGATTTCATCGGCAACAATGGCTTCCAAGTCGGCATCTGATAACTGAATCTTGCGGTCGGCCAACTCCTTGAAGCGCTCAAAGGCAGCGTTCAGGGAGTCTCCTTCCAAATCGTATCCCAGTTGCTTCAGACGATCGGAAAAGGCAAACCTGCCAGAGTGCTTGCCCAGCACAATCTGGCTTTCTCCTTGGCCGACCGCGCCAGGATCCATAATTTCATAGGTGGTGCGCTCCCGCAACACGCCATGCTGGTGGATGCCAGATTCATGTGCAAAGGCGTTACGTCCCACGACCGCCTTGTTGTACTGAACGGGATAGCCAGTCAGCCGGCTCACCAAGCGGCTGGTGCGATTCAACTCCTGGGTATTGATGGATACATCCAGACCGTTGTAATAGTCGGAACGAGTCTTGATAGCCATCGTGATCTCCTCCAGAGCTGCGTTGCCGGCTCGCTCGCCGATGCCGTTGATGGCACACTCGACTTGGCGGGCACCTGCCATGACGCCAGCCAAAGAGTTGGCCACCGCCAAGCCCAAGTCATTGTGGCAGTGGGTGGAAATCACATAGTCGCCCGAGATGCGCTCGCGAATCAGGCGCAGTTTGTTGGCGTAGTCCTCCGGCACGCCATAGCCAACCGTGTCAGGAATATTCAAAGTTGTAGCCCCCTCATCCACGGCCACCTGCAGCACTTCGCACATGAAATCAAAGTCGCTGCGCGAGGCGTCTTCGGGGGAGAATTCCACATCTTCGGTGTAGCTGCGGGCGTGGCGCACGGCCAAGCGAGCTTCTTGTTTCACCTGCTCTGGCGTCATCCGCAGCTTGTGTTCCATATGGGTGGGGCTGGTGGCAATGAAGGTATGAATGCGCCGACTTTCAGCCGGCTCAATGGCTTCCCAGCAACGGTCGATGTCTTTCAGCGCTGAACGCGACAGACCGCAGATAGTGGGGCCTTGAACCGACTTGGCGATGGCATAGACAGCTTCAAAATCACCTTGGCTGGCCACGGGAAAGCCAGCTTCAATGACGTTGACTCCCAAGCGCGCCAACTGGTCGGCTATTTCCAGCTTCTCCTCTCCGTTCAGGGAGATGCCGGGCGACTGCTCGCCGTCTCTCAAGGTGGTGTCGAAGATAATGACTTGTTCGGTCATGGCGGTGGCTCCTGTTTTGGCTTGTGTGTGAAGTTTGTGTGTGGTATTTGGGTTTGTGATTTCAGGGGTTGGGCTGGGTCTTGCGCTTAAATGAAAAACCTCCTGTCACAAGACAGGAGGTTGGGCGAGCACCGACAGCAGGGGTGCTCGCTCTAAAGAAGAAGGAGTAGGTTGGTTGCGGTGTTTGGGGTGGCTTGAATCACTTGAAGCTTACTCTAGCAGGTGCGTTAAGTTTTGCAACTCTTTATTTTTGATTATGCCAAAATCACACTTTTAAGGCTAGGCTGATTGTTATGAAGAAAAAGAGAGTGTTTATATTTTTCTCAGCTATAGCTACTGGCGTTGCTATCTTTTTTGGTCGCCGGCGAAGAAAGGCCAAGGCCAAGACCGAAGATGCCGAGTGGACTCCCGAAGTTGACAGTTCTGCTGCTGACAGCCCAGCGGATGACTCCACCGAAGGCTCAATCTCAGACGGGGGCGACGAGACCTCCGATGGCGACGAGGGTGAGGCAACCCCCGATGAAGCTGCAGAGGAACAAAAGGCTGCTCCTGCTCAAAATAGTGGGGAAGTGGCTGAAGCGGAAGCCTCCGAAGATACTTCAGAAGTCGCAGCTTCAGCAGACGAAGACCACAAAGAACACTAGGCCGGCAGGCAACCCTAGGGGGCAGGGAATCTGCCCCAACAGTTGGTCTGCGGCTAGCTTGTGGTCTGTGGCTAGCTGATTTATCACAAGCTAGAAGCATGGCAGTTGATAGTCAAAGAGTGTTCAGCGGAACAGATATTCCAATCATAGAGTTCGCCGAATGGATTTTGGAGGGCAAAAGGCTGTCAGAATTCTTGGAAACACACCCGGATTTAACCAAGGAAAAAGTTTTTACCTACCTGCGCTCTGGGCTTGCGGACAAATGCATCCCAAATTGCGAAGAAAGATGGTGGGCATGAGGCAAGCCATTGAAACCCGCTCTGACGTGTGGGGTGGTGTACCGGTATTTTCGCAGACCCGCGTGCCTGTTTATTTTTTTTCTAGATTTTCTGGGTGAAGACTTGAATCTGGATGAATTTTTGACTGAGTTTGATGCTGTTGCCAAATGGCAGTTGGAGTCTTTTTTGAAGCATGCTATAACTGCGCAACCACAAAGCTAGCCAGTTCGCCTGACAAGCCAGCCCAGCCTAACCCAAATTAATCACACGCACCTCTGTCACGGCCTCAATCGCCCGCAGGCGCTTGGCTGCTTCATCGTCAACCTCCGAATCCGTAGACAGCATGATCAACGCTTCCTGGCTGGTGGCTACTCCCACATCCATGTCGCTGACGTTGATATTGGCCTCGCCTAACACCCGGCCTACCTCCCCGATGACGCCGGGGCGGTCGTGATTGCGGATAACCACCATATGATTGGCGGGCGGCAAGTCCACCCGGTGCCCTTCCATCCAGACAATCTGCGGTTGAGACCGCACCCCCAGCAAAGTGCCCCCCACTTCGTGCCTGCCTCCCTTGAGAGTTACTTCGCTCAGGTAGTCTTTGGGTGTGGTGGTGTTGACAGCCCTGACCTCCAGCCCCCGGCTCGCAGCAACCTCTTCGGCATTGACATAGGAAATGGGCTGCACGCTGATCGGTCGGAGCAAGCCAGCCAACATAGCGATGACGCCCATTTTGGTGTCGGCTTCGGCAATCTGGCCGCTGAACTCAATCTCGATGGTGGCCGGCAAGGCTCTGGCCAGACCATTGAAAATTTCCCCCAACTGCTCACACAAAGGCAAAAAAGGCATCAACTCCTTGGGTGCTTGCCCGGCCTGAATGTTGACCGCAAAACGCGGCAGACGACCTGCCAGCATTTGCGCTACTTGATTGGCTACTGAAATCCCCGCCTTGTCCTGAGCTTCGGCTGTGCTGGCTCCCAAATGTGGCGTAACTACCACCTGGGGCAACTCAAACAAGGGTGAATCGGTTGTGGGCTCCTGCTCAAAGACATCCAGTGCAGCCCCCGCAATGATACCAGACTTGATCGCTTCAGCCAAATCGCGTTCATTGACAACTCCGCCCCTGGAAACGTTGATCAGCCTGAGCGACGGCTTGGCTTTAGACAGCATTTGAGCGTTTACCAGATTGGTGGTTTCGGCTGTCTTGGCTACGTGCAAGGTGATAAAATCGGCCTCGCTGAAAAGCTGCTCCAGCGAAAGCTCCTCCACCTGCAGCCGCTTGAAGAGCTCATCTGGGATATAAGGGTCGTAAGCCACTACACGCATGTTGAAACTGGCAGCCCGCTCAGCCACCAGTTGCCCGATGCGTCCGAACCCCACAACCCCCAAGGTCTTATCTGACAACTCCACCCCTTGAAATTGAGAGCGGTTCCAACTGCCGTCAGTCAGGTCGGCATGGGCTTGCGGGATGTTGCGAGCTTGGGCCAGCAGCAATCCCAAGGTGTGCTCCGCCGCCGACAGGGAATTGGAAAGAGGAGCGTTGGCTACTACAACACCTCGATGGGTAGCCGCTTCGGTGTCGACGTTATCCACCCCGACGCCAGCGCGGGCCACGATTTTGAGATTGGCCGCAGCTTCCAAGACCTGCGCGGTTACCTGCGTCTGTGAGCGGACAATAAGCGCATCGCAGTCTGCTACGGCCTCCAGCAACTCAGCTGGTTGCAGCCCCAGCCGCACCCGCACAGTGTGCCCAGCTCCTTCAAGCTGCTCCAGTCCAGCCTGGGCGATTTTTTCGGTTATCAGAACTTTTGCCACACTATCTACTGTAGAGATTTAATGTAGAAAATTTTCAGTCATTAAAGTAGCCTGAATTCTATGACCGCAACAACCACCGAAAACTCCATAAATTCCACGGCAACCTCAGTTGATTTGGGCTACAAAGCTTTTGATGCCGACAATCATTATTACGAAGCCGAAGATGCCTTCATCCGCCACATTGACCCTGCCATGTCCAAGCGGTGCATGCAGTGGGCCGACATCAATGGACGCAAGCGTTTGCTGGTGGGCGGCAAGGTCAATCGTTTCATTCCCAATCCCACTTTTGACCCTATTGCCCGCCCAGGCAGCTTGGATGACTATTTCCGCGGCAAGCAAACCTCAGCCAACATCCGCGAAGCCTTCGGCGACTTGGAGCGGCTGTCTGACCGCCCCGAATACCGCGATCGCAACAAGCGCCTGCAGTTGATGGACACCCAGGGAATTGAAGCAGCTTTTTTCTTCCCCACGCTGGGCGTCGGTATGGAGTCGGCCCTCAAGGACGACCTGCCGGCCATGCGCGCCGCCTTCAGGGCTTTCAATCGCTGGCTGAATGACGACTGGGGTTTTGCCTATCAGGACCGCATCATCGCAGCCCCCTATATCACCTTGTCGGATGTGGATCAGGCTTGCGAAGAGCTGGAGTGGGCTTTGAGCGAGGATTGCCGTGTGGTTGACTTGCGCGCCTCTTCCGTGCTGACCGATGACGGCTATCGCCACTTGGGCGACCCCCGCCATGACCGGTTTTGGTCGATAGCCAACGAAGCTGGCATCACCGTAGCCTTCCATTCGGGCGATGCTGGCTATGAGGTCTTGT
The DNA here is from genome assembly GCA_028283145.1 of Candidatus Hopanoidivorans cymbastelae. Classification (GTDB taxonomy): domain Bacteria; phylum Actinomycetota; class Acidimicrobiia; order Acidimicrobiales; family Hopanoidiivorantaceae; genus Hopanoidiivorans; species Hopanoidiivorans cymbastelae. Next base: position 42,467 of record JAPYNY010000026.1, on the reverse strand, counting down.
TTGAGCTGTGGGGCTTCAAGACGGAATTTGAAGCCTTCCGCCAAGACCCGCTCAAGTCAATGCTGTGCATGTCGCCCATTGCCGACACCGTGGCTTCGCTGATTGGCGGGGGCGTGTTCGCCCGCTTTCCGAATTTGCGAGTAGCCACCATCGAGACAGGCTCAACTTGGGTGGAGCCGCTGTTCCAGCGCATGTCCAAAACCTACAAGCAGCAACGCCACGCCTTTGCCGAAGACCCGATTGAAACTTTCCGCCGTCATTTCTGGGTGGCCCCTTTCTATGAGGACGACATGGTCCGCCTAGCTGAGTTGATCGGCTCCGACCACATGATTTTCGGCTCCGACTATCCGCACGCTGAAGGCTTGAGCGACCCGTTGGCTTTCGTGCGCGACCTGGAAGGTTTCAGCGACGAAGACATCCACAAGGTGATGCGCTCCAACGGCTTGGAGCTGATAGAGCGCCGTCCGGCCTAGAGCCTCGGTTCAGTACCCTGGGTTTTGATCCGACACGCCAGCACAGGCGGTCGGCCCTTGACTATGTGCTAGTTGCGGTAGCTATTGCTGTTTGCGTGGGTTTAGTATTATGGGCGACATTGGGCTAAAGGAAAGGGCTTCGGGCTAGCTTGGCGATGAGTGAAACAGAGCTTCTAGTCAAGCCCCTGCGCAGTTCCAAACGGCGGCTAAAGCTGCCTTGGCCGCTGTCCATCTATCAGTCGGCTGTCGGCAAAAAATGGGTCATGGCGCTCACCGGCATTGCCTTGCTGGGCTTTGTGCTGGTGCACATGATCGGCAACCTCCATTTGTATGAAGGCCCCACCAAAACCTACGAATATGCCGAGGCGCTGCGCGATTTGGGTGGCGATTTGGTGCCCCGCACGTGGATACTTTGGGGTATGCGTCTGGGGCTGATGGCAGCTTTCGGGCTGCACATTCACTCAGCTTGGAGCCTGACCCGCATGAGCCGCCAAGCCAACATTGCCTATATGGGTAAACGAGACTTTGTGGTGGCCAACTACGCCTCCAGGACCATGCGCTGGACTGGGCCGATAGTGGGGCTGTATGTGCTGTATCACTTGGCCGACTTGACTTGGGGCTGGTTCAACCCGGATTTTGTACGCGGCGACCCTTACCACAATGTCGTAGCCAGCCTGAGCAATCTGCCGGTGGCGCTGCTGTATATCGTGGCTAATGTGGCCCTGTCTGTTCACATCTACCACGGGGCTTGGAGCATGTTTCAGAGTCTGGGCATCAACAGCGACCGCTTCAATCCGCTGCGCCGAACTTTCGCCCAAGTTTTTGCGGTGGTAATTCTGGTGGGCAACCTGAGCTTCCCCATTATGGTTCAGACTGGGGTGATAGACGATGACGGACGGAGCCTGCTTGAAGATTCCTACGGCTATGTGGAGGGCAGCGGCAGTGGAGGCGACGTGAACATGTTGGACGACCAGATTGCCGGCGATGCTTTTCTAAGCGGGCACGGGCAAGGCGAAGGGCAGTTCGGGCAAGGCGAAGGGCAGTATGGGCAAGGCGAAGGGCAGATATCATGAGGTCAGCATCGTGATTGGCTCCCTGAACACCCACACCCCGGAGGGCAGACTGGCCGAGAAATGGCAGAACTATCAGGCCACCGTCAAGCTGGTCAGCCCCAAGAACAAGCGCGGTTTTGAAATTATCGTGGTGGGCACCGGGCTGGCGGGAGCTTCGGCCGCAGCCTCCCTGGGAGAGTTGGGTTACAAAGTCCATGCCTTTACCTACCATGATTCGCCCCGCAGGGCTCATTCCATCGCCGCCCAGGGTGGTATCAACGCGGCCAAGAATTATCAAAATGACGGCGACTCTGTCTGGCGTCTGTTTATAGACACTATCAAGGGAGGCGACTATCGCTCCCGCGAGGCCAACGTCCACCGGCTGGCTGAAGTTTCGCTGAACATCATTGACCAGTGTGTAGCTCAGGGCGTGCCATTTGCCCGAGATTATGGCGGGCTATTGGACAATCGCTCCTTTGGCGGCGCGCAAGTCTCGCGCACTTTTTACGCCCGCGGGCAAACCGGGCAGCAGTTGTTGCTGGGGGCCTATTCGGCTCTGATGCGCCAAGTCGGGCAGGGCTCGGTAACCCTGCACAACCGCAAGGAGATGCTGGAGCTGGTGGTCCATGAGGGTCGGGCAGTGGGCATTGTAGTGCGCGATCTACTTACAGGCGAAGTCAGCTCCCATTCGGCTCATGCTGTGGTGCTGGCCACCGGCGGCTACAGCAACGTTTACTTCCTGTCCACCAACGCCAAGATGTGCAACGTCACCGCAGCTTGGCGGGCCCATCGCCAAGGCGCCTTGTTTGCCAACCCCTGTTACACCCAAATTCACCCCACTTGCATACCCCAAAGCGATGAGTTCCAGTCCAAGCTCACGTTGATGTCGGAATCGCTGCGCAATGACGGACGGATCTGGGTGCCCCAAAAGGGCAGCGACACCCGCCCGCCGTCTGAGATTCCAGATTCGGAGCGCGACTACTATCTGGAGGTCAAGTATCCCGCCTTCGGCAATCTGGTGCCTAGGGATGTGGCCTCCCGCAATGCCAAGAGTGTGGTGGACGAAGGGCGTGGCATAGGCGAGCGTGCCAACGGGGTTTATTTGGATTTCACCGATGCCATAGCTGCCCAAGGAGAAGCTGCCATAGCGGATAAATACGGCAACCTGTTTGACATCTATGAGCGCATCACCGGCGAAAACCCCTACAAGTCTCCCATGCGGATCTACCCGGCCACCCACTATACGATGGGCGGCCTGTGGGTGGATTATGAGTTGATGTCCAACTTGCCGGGCTTGTTTGTGCTGGGCGAAGCCAACTTCTCCGACCACGGGGCTAATCGCCTAGGGGCCTCAGCGCTGATGCAGGGCTTGGCAGACGGCTACTTCGTGTTGCCCTCCACTATTGGGCCGTGGCTGGCTCAAATGCTGGGCGAGTCAAAGCTGCCGGCCGACCATGAGGTGTTTGAGACGACCGAGACGGCAGTTGCCCAACGGACGCAGAGGTGGCTGAATATCAACGGCACTCGCTCGGTTGACTACTTCCACCGCGAGCTTGGCAAGCTAGTCTGGGACAACGTGGGCATGTCGCGCTCGCGCCCCGGCTTGGAAAAAGCGCTTTCGGAAATTCCCGCTCTGTATGAGGAATATCTCTCAGACGTGCGGGTGCTGGGTTCAGCGCAGACCCTGAACCAGTCGTTGGAGAAGGCTGGCAGGGTGGCTGATTTCTTCGAGTTGGCTCAGTTGATGGCCCGCGATGCTTTGGAGCGTGAGGAGTCCTGCGGCGGGCATTTCAGGGAAGAGCACCAAACGCCAGAGGGAGAAGCGCGCCGCGATGACGATAATTTCGCGCATGCAACAGCTTGGGAGTGGACAGGGGATCCGCAGAAGTCAATAGCTCATTTTGAGCCGCTGGATTTCACCGAAGTGGATTTGGCCGTGAGGTCTTACAAGTAGGCAATCATGGCTAAGACGATTTCTGTTACGCTCAGGATTTGGCGCCAAGACGGGCCGAATGCCCCTGGGGAGTTCGTTGTCTACCAGGTGGAAGACATCCCGGACGATGCTTCTTTTTTGGAGATGCTAGACATTTTGAACGAACGCCTAATCGCCCGCAACAAAGAACCGGTCTGCTTTGAGAGCGACTGTCGCGAAGGGATTTGCGGGACTTGTGGCTTAATGATCAACGGCCAGGCTCACGGGCCTCAAAAGGCCACAGCTACTTGCCAGCTGCACATGCGCGAGTTCAAAGACAATGATGTGATTGTGGTGGAGCCTTGGCGCGCTGAGTCTTTCCCCGTGATCAAAGATCTGACGGTTGACCGCTCAGCCATGGATGAGATCATCAAGGTCGGCGGGTACATTTCGGTCAACACCGGGGCGGCGCCTGATGCCAACCTGATTCCCATCCCTCACCAAACTTCCAGCGCAGCTTTTGACGCAGCAGCTTGCATTGGGTGCGGAGCTTGTGTAGCTGCTTGCCCCAATAGTGCTGCGCAGTTGTTTTGTTCTGCCAAGGTTCAGCATCTCAACTTATTGCCGCAAGGGCAGGCTGAGCGTTGGGAACGCGCCGAAGCGATGGTGGAGAAGATGGAGGAATTCTTTGGGTCTTGCACCAACCACGGCGAATGCGAAGAGGCTTGCCCCAAAGAGATATCCATCGATTTCATCGCCTGGACCAACCGCGACTACGTCAAGTCCAAGCTGAAGCGACGCATCGGCCCCTAGGCTTGCCTCCCAGCTTCAACTCTGAGATCCTCCCCAGCTTCGGCTCTGAGATATTGTCTCCCGGCCCGTTGAGTTGCCCCTAGATGAAGTTCCTTTAAATGAAGTTCCTTTCGCCTGAGTGGGTTGATCAGCTGGACCAACAACTCAAGGCTTCAAGGTTGCACTTGCCCAGTGCCAGCGAAGACAACCCCAACCCAATTTCAAGCTTGTGTGTGCAAAACATCGTGGAGTTGCCCGACCAGCAGCCAGATCTGCGCTACGCCATCACCATTGACGCCACTGGAGCTACTGCTACCGCTGGACAGGTTCAGAATCCGAATGTAACTTTCACCCAATCCTGGAGCGTAGCTACCGCAATTGCCCAAAAGAAACGTGACGCTCACGCCGCCTTTTTAATGGGAGAAATAAAAGTATCCGGCGACGTATCAGAGTTGATGAACTTAGGAGATGCAGCTGCCCAGATTCAGGCCGTCATAACGGAACTCAACGATAACACGGAGTTTGGCACCGACTAGAGGGCGCGGGGCCGTCGGAGCGGGCGCGCAAGGGGGAGTTGGCTGATAGGTGCGAGGCCTAAATCAGGTAGCTGTATTTGTCTTTGAAGTTTTGCAGGGCTTGAAGCAACACTGTGTCTAGACCGTTGGTCTCCACAATCCGATCGCACAGCGAAAGCAGGTTGTTGGCTTCTTCAGAATCGATGAACGGAGAGATTTTAGTGCGGGCGATGATCAAGTCGTCGGAGAGCTCCTTGGGCAAATTTGTGTGAGCTTGCCGCTCGGCTTTTTTGTCCAGCACCCCGGTGGAAACAGCGCTTCGTGCGTTGTTGGCTGTCTCTACCATCTTGCGCTTGTCTTGTTGCTGCTCTACGACTTCAGCTGCAAACATGGAAGAATGATCCAGTGGGTTGGTGACGTTGACGTGGATGATGCCGTTGGTATCGTAGCGGTAAGTAATGTCAAATACGACCTCGTCCATGGGTTTGGGGTTTTGGATCGGCACCCTCCAGTGCTGCAGCTCCACACTGGATTCATCGTTCAAGGATTTTTCAGGGTCGCCTTCCACCACAGTCAAATTCAGCCACTCCTGATGGTCAATCACTGGGGTGTAACGGTCGGAGCCTCTGGCAGGCAAGCGCTGGTTGCGCGGAATGATGGTGGAAAAATGCGGTTGGTCGCCGAAATGAGAGACAGCCAGCACTCCCAGAGCGTGCTGGGTTGAAACCTTCAGATCATAGTCTGGCAGGTCGTCTTGAAGGATGGCTGAAGCTATGGCGGCGCCTTCTGAGGTGGCGGTCATGGGATTGTCCACTGGGGTGGGTTCCAGCTGCACAATCTCGCTGATGAAATCCCGTACCGAGGGTATCAGACAAGTCCCGCCCACCAAAATGAGGCTATGTATATCGTTGGGGCCGTCAGAGTCAGCCACATCGGCAAGGCAGCGTTCCAGTGGTTCGCGGGCTTTTCTCAACAGGTGTTGGGTGGAAGCCTCAAATTGTTCCCGGCTGAGCCGTATGGCATCTCCTCGCGGCAGCCGAATGGTCGCCTGCTCCTGGGTGCTCAAGAGAATTTTGACGCGTTCCACTTCCAGGCGCAACAAACTCTTTTCCGCCTGTGAATAGTTCTCAATTTCGCTGGCCTGCTGGGCCAGCCAAAGCATTATGGCCGAGTCGAAATCCACACCTCCCAGAGCGGAAACCCCAGACGAAGTGCGCTCCACGAATACTTTCCGGCGCGTGTCCAAGACCGTTACGTCCAAGGTTCCGCCACCCCAATCAACCACCAAGGTCGTCTTGTCTACCGATAGGTCATGGGTAGCTGCCATGGCTGCTGCGGTGGGCTCGTTGATCAGTGCCAGCACTTGGATATGGCCCATGGCAGCGCAAGTCTTGGTGCGTTTGCGGGCCATGCCACGGCTGTTGGACGGAACGGTAACGACTGCCTTGTTGAAGTGCAGGCCCGATTCGCTGGCTGAAGATTTACGCAGTTGCGCAAAGATCAGGGTGGCTATTTCATCCAGCGTAAAGTTCTTGCTGCCTACGATGGCATGTTCCTCCGCCGACAAAAAACGCTTGGCTGCTTCAATCTTTTGATTTTGAGGCAGCAACTTGGCTTTCCAGCCAAACAGAGGCCTGTCCCGCTCATCCAGCCCAAAGACAGACGGGAAAAGCCGGTCAAGCCCAAGTTCGCCCCACTCCAAAGGCGGCTCATCAATGCGAATAGGCTCAACCTTGTCGTTGTCAAAGACTGAAACCACGCAGTTCGTAGTGCCGAAATCAATACCTACCGATGCCATGCCTAGCTTCCTTCAACGGCGCCACGCGCCACTACCATCGTGCGCCCGTCTTCATTAGTGGCTAGATAGGCTGGGCGCAACACGCGCAACTCTGTTCCCTTGCCAGAAACCTCAAAGTGCTCCTTGTCTTTTTGGCTGTATTCCTTCAAGACTATGCCACCGCAACGGTTGAACATGTCTCCAACCTCGGCCAACGCAATTGAAGCCATTTGCTCCATGTTGGGCGCTTTGGAACTGCTCGATTTATCAGACTTCGGGGCATCGGTTTTGGTGTTGTCGGCGCTTTTGACGTTTTCAATTCCTGCCAGAAGCGAGTGCAAATAAGCTAGATCTGCTAGATGCTTGCGCCTCTGGGAAGCAACTGTGATAACGCTCTGGCGAAATTCGGCGAAAGTCTCAGAAGCTACTTTAGCAGTAGTTTCCTTGGACACCAGCATAAGTGTCAGCCGTTCTGCATCTTGAATTAACTCTTCCAAAAGCTGGGTGCGGCTCTTGCGCTTTCTTGGCCGTTGGGTTTTGGGCTTGGGCTTGGCACGGTTCTTGGGTTTGGCGAAGTGTCGGAGCCTGCTGGTTTTGGGGGCTTCAGCTTTAGTCTTGCCCTTGCCAGATTTTTGAGGAGTTTCAGGCTTGTCTGAACCCTCGGATTCTTTGGCGGCTTTGGATTCGTCTGAGCTTTCAAGCTTGTCGGAGGCTTCAGACTTCTTCTTTTTTTTGCTCCCAGCCTTGCCGTTTTCTGCCCAAGTTATACTGGGCGGAGGTTCTGATGCCGCCAGTTGGCGCTTGATGCCCACCAAGGCATCACTAGCTTCTGCCGCAGATGGCTCCCGCAAACGGATGATCTCTTGCAGGCGGGCTAGTTCTGTCGCCAAGGAATTAAGTGCTACGTCTTTGCTTCTCACGAGTCAAGTAAACCCAAATCAACCACCGCAGTTCTTTCTTCTTGAAGTTCCTGTATGGAGATGTCTATGAGTTGCCGGCTTCTGTTGTTAATTTTCAAACCTTCTACAATATTGTAGTCGCTGTTGTTCGTAGTGCATGCGAAAGAAGCTATCAAACCTTCAGGCACCCCGTAGCTGCCATCTGAAGGCACCGCCATGCTGACCCAGTCGTCAGGTCGGGAACCCATCGCCCAATCCCTGACATGGTCTATAGCGGCGTTGGCAGCCGAAGCTGCGCTGGAAGCTCCTCTGGCTTCAATAATTGCAGCCCCTCGCTGTTGCACCTGGGGGATGAATTCATTGAAAACCCAATTCTCATCATCAATGTGCTCAACCGCGTTTTCTCCCTTGATGAGGCAGTTGTAAACGTCGGGGTATTGCGTGGCTGAGTGGTTGCCCCAAATGGTCATCTGGGTGATGTCGGTTAGGTCGGCACCGCACTTGGCCGCCAGTTGAGCCAAAGCTCTGTTGTGGTCAAGCCTCATCATGGCTGAAAATCGCTCTTTGGGAATATCAGGGGCGCTGGCTTGGGCAATCAGGCAGTTGGTGTTGGCTGGATTGCCGACCACCAGCACCCTCAGGTTGTCGGCGGCGTGGTTGTTGAGGGCTTGCCCCTGTGTGGTGAAGATAGCTCCGTTGGCCTTGATCAGGTCTTTGCGTTCCATGCCCTTGGAGCGGGGTCGGCTGCCGACCAGCAAAGCCCAGTCAACCCCGTCAAAGGCTTCCTTGGGAGTGTCCGTCAGTTTTATGCCCTGCAACAACCCAAAAGCGCAGTCTTGAATTTCCATGGCTACGCCCTCAAGGGCTTTCATGGCTGGCGGGATTTCCAGCAGCTGCAGTATGACGGGCTGGTCGGACCCCAGCATCTCACCTGTGGCAATTCGGAAAATGAGGCTGTAACCAATTTGGCCAGCCGCACCAGTCACGGCAACACGCTTAGGTGGTTTTGCAGTGGGCTTAAGGGGCTGGGAGGACTCCGAGGCTGGCTGGGAGGATTTATGTGCGAACTCAGAATCAGTCATAGGTAGCTAGATGGGCTATTTTAAAGCAGGCCAGCTTTATAGTCAGCTTTATATAGGTTAGATGGATAATTGCTAGTTGAGCTTTTGTCCGAGACGGTCAACTATGGCTGAAGCAAATTCCGAGCAGGCTACCTGGTGGGCGCCTTCCATCAGTCGGGCGAAGTCGTAGGTAACGATTTTTTCGGCGATGGTAACCTCCATAGCGCCAATAATATCGTCTGCTGCTTGCTGCCAGCCAAGATGTTCATACATCATCACACCAGACAGCAGCACCGAAGACGGATTGACTTTGTCTTGCCCGGCGTACTTGGGAGCAGTTCCGTGGGTGGCTTCAAAGATGCCGTGCCCGGTTACGTAATTGATATTGCCGCCTGGCGCGATGCCGATGCCACCCACTTGCGCTGCCAGAGCATCTGAGAGATAATCGCCGTTCAGGTTCATGGTGGCAATCACGTCAAATTCGGCTGGGCGTGTTAGCACTTGCTGCAGGGCGATGTCGGCTATAGCGTCTTTGACCAGGATTTTGTCGCCTGGGTCGCCGCCACAGTCGTCCCAGCCCACAGCTACATCTGAGAACTCCTCGCGCACTAGCTCATAACCCCACTTCTGAAAGGCCCCTTCAGTGAATTTCATGATATTTCCCTTGTGCACCCAAGTTACGCTCTCGCGCTGGTGCGACACGGCATAGTTCAGGGCTGCTCGCTGCAGGCGATGAGAGCCAGTTCTGGAAACAGGTTTGATGCCGATGCCTGAGTCTTCGCGCAACTCCCGGCCAAACAAGTCGGCGATGACCTCACGCAGTTTGCGGGCAGTTTCGCTGCCGGCTTCGGCCTCTATGCCGGCGTAGATGTCCTCGGTGTTCTCCCTGAAGATGACCATGTCCACCAACTGAGGCTGGCGCACGGGGGAAGGCACCCCTTGAAACCAGCGGACCGGGCGCAAACAGACATAGAGGTCAAGCAGTTGCCGCAGAGCCACATTCAGACTTCTGAAGCCGCCGCCCACAGGGGTGGTGAGCGGCCCCTTGATACCGATCAGATAGTCTCTGAAAGTCTCAACCGTTTCGGCTGGCAGCCAATCGCCGGTCTCGTTGTAGGCTTTTTCGCCGGCGAGCACCTCTTTCCATTCCACCTTTTTGCCGTGCTTGGCAGCGGCGGCGTCCAGCACTAGGCGGGCTGCTGGCCAAATGTCTACTCCAGTTCCATCGCCTTCTACAAATGGGATGATTGGATTGTCTGAAACGTTGAGTGAACCGTCAGGATGTTGTGTTATTTTTTCTGGCATAGATTTAAGCTTATTGCAAAGTATCCCAAATCCAGATTTTATAGGCTAAAAAAATATAGCCGATAATATTGTGGGTTTGTATTCAGGAATATAAGAAAAAGGCGGATGAGAAGGCGGACAGGATGAACCAGCTAGACGGCCATGAAATCAAGACAGATCTCTTAAGCATAGACGATGGCTTGAGCGATGAAGAGAGGTGGTTGCGAGATACCGTTCAGCGTTTTGTGGATGCCAGGGTGTTGCCTGAGATAGGGCGCAATTTCGAACTTGGCATCTTTGACCGAAGCCTGATTCCCGAGATGGCCCAGCTGGGCTTGTTCGGGATGCAGTTGGAAGGCTACGGCTGCGCGGGAGCGCCGGCGGTGGCGTGTGGCATTGCGTGTCGGGAGTTGGAGGCAGGCGACAGCAGTTTGCGGAGTTTCGTTTCGGTGCAGGGGTCGCTGGTCATGTTCCCAATTTGGAAATACGGTTCGCCAGAGCAACGGGAGGAGTGGTTGCCCAGCTTGGCGACAGGGGAGAAGATCGGCTGCTTTGGTTTGACCGAGCCCGATGCCGGCAGCGACCCTTCTTCCATGCGCACAACTGCCAGGCGCACAGGCGACGATTGGGTTTTGAACGGCGTGAAGCTGTGGATCACCAATGGCAGCATTGCCGACATTGCGGTGATCTGGGCTCAGACTGACGACGGGGTGAGGGGTTTTTTAGTGCCAACCGACTCTCCAGGCTTTTCAGCTGCAGACATACCCCGCAAGGCTTCCATGCGTGCCTCTATCACTTCGGAGCTGACTTTGGCAGACGTGAGGGTGCCGGAGTCGATGCGCTTGCCAGAAGCGGTGGGGCTGCGGGCTGCGCTGTCGTGTCTGAGCGAAGCTAGATTTGGGATCATCTTCGGTGCGGTGGGCGCTGCCCGCGCCTGTTTTGAGTCGGCCTGTGGATATTCACGGGAGCGGACGCAGTTTGGCAAGCCGATAGGAGCTTTCCAACTCACTCAAGCGAAGCTGGCCGATATGTTGACCTTGCTGACTAACAGTTCCCTAGTGGCCATGCACTTGGGGCGCCTCAAGGACTCCCAGGGGCTATCGCCCACCCAAATCAGCTATGGCAAGCGGCACAATGTGGCAGCTGCGCTGGAAGTTGCCCGCACTGCCAGGGGAATTTTAGGCGCCAACGGCATTACCTTGGACTATCCGCCAGCCCGCCACATGGCCAACCTGGAATCAGTCATAACGTACGAGGGCACTCACGAAGTCCACACTCTGGTTTTGGGTCAAGAGTTGACAGGACAAAGCGCTTTCGGCGGCTAGCCCGCCTCGGCTGCGCCGCCCGGTCAGTCTTTTAGCTGCAGCACCCTGATGGCGTTTTCCCTCAGAAACTTAGCCCAGACATGATCCCTGAAAGGCACTTGGCGCATCTCAGTCATCTGTCTTTCCAAGGAAAGCCCGGCGGGAAAGTAGCCGCAGTAGAGAATTTTGTCGGCTCCTCTGGTGTTGGCATAGTCAATAATGGCTTGTGGGTAGTGCTTGGGGGCAAAGGCGCTGGTGCAGTAGTGAAGCCCCGGCCATTTCAGCATCAGCTTCATGGCGAGCTTTTCCCAAGGCTCACAGCCGTGGCGGGTTACAATCACCAGCTCCGGAAAGTCATAGCACACCCGGTCTAGACGCTCCACGTGCTGCGGATCGGAGGGCATTCTTGGCCCGACAATTCCGGCATTCACGAAAATCGGGATGTTCAATTCCACGCAGGTGGCATAGATGGGATACATCTTGGGGTCGTCAATGGGAACCTGGGGGAATTGGCCGCAGGGGAAACAGCCTACTGCTTTGATGTCGTGCTCTGCTTTGGCTTGCCTGATGCCACGGACTGTGCCCATGATGTCATTTGGGCGAATCTCATAGGAGAAGAAAAAGTGCTCTGGGTAGCGTTGTGCTGCTTCCAAGCCCCGCTCGCTTAGACCGCACATGGCTTTTTCTATGCCCCACTTGTCTAGTTCTCGCACAGTCCATTCAATGGGGTCTTGTGAGGGGTCGATCAAATCGGGAACATTCTTGAACATGTATTCCGCGGGAAACTCAAACATTCCCAGCGACTCTTGGTCTTTGAAGAGCGGTTCCATGAACTTGTAGGTGGCTTTCTTTTCTTCGGAGGAGGTGTAGGGGAAGCCGATGCCCAAGTCAATTATCCCGCCGCTCAGTTTTCCATCCCAGGGAGCGGGGTCGCTGGGATTTGCGTATTGCCTGGAGTCGCTCATATGGTTGCCTCTCAAAGTTTTGGGTTCTTCTGTTGCAGAAAGATCAGCGGAGACTGCTCTAAGCTAGTTTAAGCAGATTTGGGCTTTAGCAATTTAATTCTGGCTTTTAGCTATCGGAGAGAAAGGAACCGACATGTCCAACAGGCTTGCAGGCAAAGGCGTTCTAGTTACAGGCGCCAGCAGGGGTATAGGGGCTGGTATTGCTGAGAGGTTGGCAGCTGAAGGCGCCAACGTGGTGATTGTGGCACGCACGCTGGATTCCCACCCTGTTCTGCCCGGCAGCCTCCATGAAGTTCTGCAGACTTTGAACTCCTATGGGGGTGGGCACAGCTATATTGTGGCCGATATGAGCAATCCGTCAGACAGGGAAGGTCTGGTGGCCCAGGCCCAGGAGCAGTTGGGCGGGCCGGTTGAGATTCTGGTCAACAACGCCGCCGCTGCGATTTATCAGTCTTTGGACACCTACCCTTTGAGGCGTCGCCAACTGATGATGGAGATTAATTTTCACGCTCCCTTGGATTTGGCGCAAGATGTGATACCCGACATGCGCGCCGCTGGCGAAGGCTGGATCATCAACGTTTCCAGCGCCAGCGCCAACCACGAGCCGGGGCCGCCTTTTCGCGAAGGCGGTCTGGTGAATGTGATGGGCATTTATGGCGCTACCAAAGCTGCTCTCAACCGCTTGACCAATGCCATGGCGGTGGAGCTGTATCAGGACAATATCAGGGTCAACACCATTGAGCCCAAAGCAGCGGTGCTCAGTCCAGGTGCTGACATCAAAGTTGGCGATATGCTGACCGACGAGCAGATTGAATCACTTGAGGCAATGGTGGAGGCGACTTTGTTTTTGTGTGATTGCGACCGGGACTACACCGGCAAAATCTGCAGCAGCTTGGATTTGATCGAAGAGCAGAACCTGACCGTCATGGAACTGAGCGGCAAAGCTCCCTATCCTGGAGGCATTCGCCCGGCCAAGTGAAGTTCGTGCGGGAAAAGGTTCAGTTCAGTCCGCCCCATTCAGCTAGGCACATCAGCCCAGCACGCCCTAGCTAATTGAGCCATGAAACCCTATCAGGACATTGTCTTTGAGCAGGACGGCGCGGTAGCAATTGTCAAGCTCAACCGTCCCCACGTTCTGAACGCCTTCAGCGGGCGGATGGGCGAGGAGTTGGCCGATGCTTTTCAGCGTTGCGACATAGATGAGTCAATCCGAGTTGTGGTGCTGACCGGCGAAGGCAGGGCTTTTTGCGCCGGAGCCGATTTCTCAAGCGGAGCACAGGTGTTTGATGCCCCGGCCAATGCTGAAGTCTTCAAGTCGGATCCTTTGACTTTTCACGCTTGGGACATACGCAAGCCCACCATTGCCGCCGTCAACGGGCATGCTGTGGGTTTGGGGCTGACCTTGGCGCTGCAGTGCGATATTCGCTTGGTCTCAGCTAACGCCAAGTGCGGCATAGTTCAAAATCGCCGTGGGGTTTTCCCTGATTTCAGATCGCATTGGACTTTGCCCAGAACTATCGGCTTTGCCAAAGCACTTGATTTGATGCTGACGGGGCGAATGTTCTCAGGCGAAGAAGCTGCCGAGATGGGCTTGGCTAGCCGGGCTCTGCCTGCTGACAAGGTGCTGTCGGCCGCAATGGCGTTGGCTCATGATATTTCAGTCAATGTGGCCCCGATTTCAGCAGGGCTGTCAAAGCGGCTGCTGTGGAGCGCAACAACGCTGTCGGCGCCAGAGGCAGATGAGTTGGAAAGGCGTATTCACCTGCATGTCATGGGAGCTCCTGATGCCAGGGAAGGGCCGACTGCTTGGGTTGAGCAGCGGACGCCCAATTGGCAGATGACCTTCCAGAACGACTGGCCTGATTGGATAGATGAGCTTGGCCGTGGGGCTGCTCCGGCCACCGTTGAATTGGGGGAGGTTGAATTGGGGGAGGATTCCACTCTCGCTTCCGCCGACTCGGCTCCCGCTGCCTCGGCTCCCGCAGCGCTGTCGGCTGTGGTGGCTGGATCCAGTCGCCTGGCAACTGAAATTGCTGCTGCCCTGCTGGGTGCTGGTGAGCTGTCGTCAGGTGGCGAGATTTCGCCGGAGGAAAGCATCTCGTCGGCGCAAAGCGTCTCGCCAGCCACAGATTTCACATTGCAGTTGGATGTTCCCCCAACGCTTGACCTGCTGGTCTATGTATGCGGTTGCTCGCCCAACCCGAAACCTCTAGCCGAAATGTCAGAACAACAATGGGTTGCTGAGTGCGAAGATGTCTTGGCTGAAGCCGTGGAATGCCTTAAAGTCCTGCACGCACCTCTGAAAACGGCTGGGGGACATGTGGTATTTGTGATTCCTAGCATTGCCATGTCGGGCGCCAAAGGTTTTTCAGCCGCTGCGGCAGCAGGTGAAGGGCTGCGGGCACTGGCCAAAAGCACCGCCAAGCAGTGGGGAACAGATGGCATCAGAGTCAACACCGTGGCTTTAGACCCGCGTCATTTTGTGCCAGGCGAGATTGGAGAACAGTTGGCTGCGGTGATGGGCTTGGCTACTTCGTCAGGCTTCGGGCACCCAGGCGACATCGTCGGCGACATCGTGCCAGCTATTCGCATGCTTCAAAGCGATGAAGCCCATTTTTTGACAGGCGCCACTTTGACTCTGGACGGTGGCGTCTGGATGGCAAGTTAGGCGGGAAATGGCACAGCATAACTCACAGTTGTTGGCAGGCAAGGCAGCGGTGGTTACAGGCGCCGGCGCTGGCGTCGGCAAAGGCATCGCGATGGCTTATGCTCAGCATGGCGGTTCAGTCGTGATAGCTGCCAGACGGGCGGAAAACGGAGAGCCGGCTGCGCAGGAGATTCGGTCAGCCGGCGGGCAGGCTCAATTCTTCAAGTGCGATGTGGCATCCAAAGGCGAAATCTATAATGCGGTGGCTTTTGCGGTTGACACCTACGGCCGACTGGATTGTCTAGTCCATAACGCCCTAGCCAGTGTGGGGGCGCCATCTCCTGTGCAGGAAAGCTCGCCTGAAATTTGGGAGAACATGCGCAGCACCGCATTGCGGGCCTCCTTTGACTGCGCCCAAGCAGCTTACCCCCACTTGCAGGTCACACAGGGAACTCTCATTTTCCTGACTTCCTCAGTGGGAGTTGAGGGCAGTGCTCACCTGCCGCTGTATGCCACCGTCAAAGCCGCTCAGCGAGCCTTGACTAAAAGTCTGGCTTTGGAATGGGGGCCTGACGGCATCAGGGTCAACGCCATCAATCCAGTGGCCTTTACTCCAGCTATGGAGCGAGCTTACGTTGCCAACCCCGCCTTGGAACAGGCTTTGGCTGATGCTACGCCTCTGGGCAGGGTGGGGGAGCCAGCTTCTGACATAGGGCCTGTAGCCGTCTTTTTGGCCAGCGAGTTGTCGCGCTATGTAACCGGCCAGACCGTTACTGTGGATGGCGGGGCCTTCACCGGCCTGTAACTCTGCCTAGGCAATTGCGCCTCGCCCAGCCGACCTAGCCGCATGCCCCAGCCAATCTAGCCACACGCCCCCGGCCGACCTAGCCCCCTCGCTGAAGCAGCGACTAGGACAGGCTGTTTATATCTGCCAGAACGTCGGCTGCGTGAGAAGCCAGATCGGGCTTGTCTTGGTCTAGGTCGTAAGTTTTGACGATGGTGCCTGCGGGGTTGATGAGGTAGGTAATCCTGCGGGGAATGCCATATTCGTGCATGGGCATATCAGGGGTGCGCTCAGCCAAGTATGTTTTGCCGATGGCCTTGTCGGAGTCTGAGATGAGCTTGTAAGGGAATTCTTGTTCGGTTGCAAAAGTCTTTTGGTCTTCAACGGTGTCAAAGGATGCCCCGACGATGATGGCGTTGGCGTCGGCAATGTCTTGGGCTCTGTCACGGAGCCCTTGTCCTTGGACAGTTCAGCCAGGGGTGGAGGCCTTGGGATACCACCAAAAAATCACCCAATTGCCTCGCAAGGACTGAAGCGAAACTTCCTCGCCGTCCTGGTCGGGGGCTGAAAAGCCTGGTGCCTGTGTGCCGACTTCTAGCATGTGTCTCTCCTTGGTTGTGTTGTGTTGTTTAGGTTTGTTTCAATCAGTATATCTGACGGCTTTTCAGAAATTTTTGATCAGCTCCACCAACGTTCGCACTCCAAAACCTGTCCCGCCTTTGGAGTTGACGCCAGCAGGTTTGTCGGCAAAAGCCGTGCCAGCTATATCTAGGTGAGCCCATGCGATATCGCTGTTTACAAACTCCGACAAAAACAACCCGGCCGTTATGGCACCACCGCTGCCGCTGCCTATGTTGGCTAAATCAGCCACGCCTGAGTCCAGTTGGGCGCGGTAATCTTCAGGCAGAGGCAACTGCCACAGGCGTTCCCCGGCTCTTTCGGCTGCTTGTTGAACGGTGTCAATCCAGGCTTGGTTGTTGCCCATTATGCCGGCGTAGCCATTGCCCAGCGCCATCACGCAAGCTCCTGTCAGGGTGGCCAGATCCACAATCGCATCGGGTGAATCTTCACACGCCAAAGACAGCGCATCAGCCAAGATAAGGCGCCCTTCGGCGTCGGTGTTCAGCACCTCAACTGTCTTTTTGTTACGGATGGTCAGCACATCGCCGGTGCGGGTGGCGTCGCCGCCGGTCATGTTGTCGGTCAGAGGCAGATAGGCAGTTACCCGACAGGCGGGCTTGAGTTCAGCCACAGCAGACATGGCCCCCAGCACAGCAGCTGCTCCGCTCATGTCGTATTTCATGTTTTTCATGCCGACTGCTGTCTTCAGCGAAAGCCCGCCTGAGTCAAAAGTCACCCCCTTGCCCACCAAGGCCAAGGATTTTTTGGGTTTTGAAGGCGGGCTCCATTGGAGCTTGACAAACCTGGCCGGGCGCTCCGACCCCCGGTTGACGCCCAGCAAGCCCCCCAGCTTTTGGCGCTTGATGTCGTCCAGGCTCCAGACGGTGGCTTTCAGCCCGCATTGGTTGGCCGTTTTTTTGGCTTTGTTGGCGAAGCGCTCAGGCGTTAGTGAACCGCCCGGTTCATTGACCAAGTCGCGGGCTAGACAGACTGCCTGGCCAACATGTTTGCCGGCGGCTAGGTTGCGCCTCACGGCAGCAGCTTGCTGTTGGGTTACGACTGTGATCTTGCTGAGTTTGCCGGCTTCGGCTTTGCTCTTGAAGGAGTTGAATTGATATGAGCCCAAGACGATGCCTTCAGCCAGAGCCTTGGCCCAGTCGGTCAATTCAAAGCCGCAGATGCTGGCGAATTCATCGCTGGTTTTGCCTTCAAGCGGGCAACAGGCTATGGCAGAATGCTTGGACAGCAGACGAGCCAAGACGGCCGCTCCGTCACGCACATCGTTCAGGGAAGGCTTGTTGCCTAGCCCGACTATAGCGGTGAGCTGACCCGAGTCGTCTGTTACCAACTCAGCTTCCTTGGCTTTGCCTGAGAACCCCTTGGCTTCCAAGATTTCGCTGGCTTGGCTGAGCGACCTGTTGGAAAGAGAAGCCAAAGCTGCCTTTAGCTGCTGGGATTTTTTCTCAGTTGCAGAACTTGACGCATCTTTGCTAGGCGCACCTTTGGCTGATTTTTTGCTTCTGCTGGTTTTGCTTTTACTCCCGGTGGCTGACGATTCGTTGCTGGGAGACACCACAAAAATAACGTGAACTCCAGCAGTTTTGGGAACTGACTTTGAAACTGTGAATGATATGGCCATGTTCTAGATTGCTTCGGGTTGGCTTGCTTAACTGGGATGAACCCGCCAACTGGAGCATAGATCTTTAGATAGTCGGCGGGTTCACCCCTAACTTTAGCACTGATTAGTGCCGAACAAGAGCTTTTAGTCGGACGTACACTAAGCATATGACTGCCATAAAACTAGATGGAGAAAAATTAGCTGCCAAAATCCGCGAAGAACTGCGGGGCAGAGTTGAGTCTTTAGATGTAGTGCCGGGCTTGGGAACGGTGCTGGTAGGAGATGACGGGCCTTCGGCCAACTACGTCGCCATGAAGCACCGAGATTGCGAGGAACTGGGCATGAAGTCCTTCCATGAGCATCTCCCTGCGGACGCCACCCAGGAAGCTGTCAATGCCGTGGTTGACAAATTCAACGCTGCCCCGCATATCCATGCCTATCTGATGCAGTATCCCTTCCCCAAGCACCTAGATTTTGAAGATGCCATGCTCAGGGTGTGGCCCGAAAAGGACGTGGACGGGCTGCACCCGGTCAACTTGGGTCGTCTGGTGCAGGGGGTGTCAGCTCCGTTGGCGTGCACTCCAGCAGGGATTCAACGCATGTTGGTGGAATACGACATTCCGATTGAGGGATCCAAAGTGGTGATTGTAGGGCGCGGCTTGACCATCGGACGCCCGCTGGCCAATTTGCTGTCGCTCAAACGCCCCCATGCCAACGCTGCCGTTACCGTGGTGCACACCGGCGTCAAAGACTTGGGTTCCTACACCCGTGAAGCTGAAATCCTCATAGCAGCTGCGGGGTTCCCGCATTTGATCAAAGCCGACATGGTTCGGCCGGGCGCAGCAGTGGTGGCAGCCGGCGTCTCCTTTGAAGGCAAGAAGATCGTCTCAGACGTGGCCCCTGAGGTGGAAGAGGTGGCTGGGTGGCTGTCGCCACGTATCGGCGGCGTGGGCCCGATGACTAGGGCGATGCTGATGGTGAATGCCGTTGAAGCTGCTGAACGGGCTGCAGGATAGGCAAAGCCACATAAGCCCAAGTGGAAATCAGCGCCCCGCCTATAGCGATGGCGCCCAGCGACGGAATCCAGAGCCAAGCTGGGGGCAGATAGATCTCAAAGTAGTCTGACGCAAAATCCACGAACGCCACCAGAGCATATAGCGCCACCATTCCTATCACCAAAAGGATTTTCCAGGCTTTGAGCGGCCGAGCGGTCATCAGCAAGATGAACAGCCCCAAACCCAGCAGTGTCATGACGGCTACTGTGCGGGCTTCCCCCAGTGTGGCATCGTCGGCTTGTCGGGCAAACTCATAGGCGATCAGCGTGCCTGTTGCCGCAATGATGCCCGCTGGCAGGGAGAATTTCAAGACTCGCCACAAAAAACCTGGCCGCACCAGGCTTTCGCTGGGTGCTAAAGCCAGCAGCAAGCCCGGCAAACCGATGCTGAAAGTGCCGATCAAGGTCAGATGGCGAGGCAGGAAGGGGAAATCCAAGTCGGAAATCCACAAGCTCATCAGCCCAATGGTGGCGGTGATTAGCACCGCGTAAACCGCTTTGGAGACGAACAGGTTGGCGACGCGTTCAATGTTGTTGATCACTTTGCGCCCTTCGGTCAGCACCCGCGGCAAGGTGGCAAAGGAGTTGTCCAGCAGCACGATTTGAGCTACTGAGCGACTGGCTTCGCTGCCTGAACCCATGGCTATGCCGATGTCGGAGTCTTTCAGGGCTAGCACGTCGTTGACGCCGTCTCCGGTCATGGCCACCGTGTGTCCCCGGCTCTGCAGGGCAGCCACCATGGCACGTTTTTGATGGGGCGTGACCCGGCCGAAGACGGCTATGTCTTCCAGCGTGTCGGCCAGGGCTTCGTTGTCTTCGGGCAGTTCTCTGGCGTCTATGGCTTTGTGGCCGTCGGGGATGCCGGCCCGCTGTGCCACGGCTGAAACAGTGGCTACGTTGTCGCCTGAGATGACTTTGAGGGTTACGCCTTGACGGTAGAAGTAGTCCAGGATTTCGTTGGCGTTGGGTCGGATGGTGTCAACCAGCAGCACCAAGGCTACGGGTTTCAGGCCGGGGGGCAAGTCTTCTGAGGTTAGGGAACCGTCAGCTTGGCATAGGGCCAAGACACGGGAGCCTGCAGCGGCGTGTTCAGCTGTTTTGGAAGCTGCTTCGGCGCGCAGTTCTGCCAGGGAGTTGAGAGTGTCGTCGGATTCGCTGCCGCTTGAATCACCAGTTGTAGCCAACAGAATCTCTGGTGCCCCCAGATAGAACACTCCCCGTTGGTCAAATTCCACCGCAGCCCACTTTTTAGCCGAGGAGAATGGTTCCTGGTGGGCCACCGTCCAGCCTTGCGGGGCTTCAAAGGCAGATTTTACGGCTGCCAGCGTCGGGTTCGGGTTTGGATCGGCCGCCGCAAAAGCTCCCAGCGCAGCTTCGGCATAGGCAGCTTCAGACTGCAAAGTGTCTATGGCGCCAAAGGAGATGTCGCCGGTGGTGATGGTTCCCGTCTTGTCTAGGCACAGCACATCAACGTGAGCCAGCAGCTCCACTGTGGCCAACTCTTTAGCCAATGCCTTGCGCCTGGCCAGCACAATAACCCCGGCCACAAAAGCCAGCGAAGTCAGCAAAACCAAACCATCGGGCACCATCGCCACTGCTGCGCCGACTGAACTCCTAAGCGCTTCCTGCCAACCGCTGTCGGTTCCCAGCAGAGCCCAGAGCAGCAGTGCCGAAGCAGGGGGCACCAGCCATACCAGCACCCGCAAAATCCAGTCGATGCCATCGCGCAACTCGGAGTTGACCAAAGTAAATCGGCGCGCTTGTTCGCTCAGAGTGCTGGCGTAGGACTCAGCACCGATGCGAGTAGCTACAATCCTGCCGCTGCCAGCTGAGACAAAACTTCCCGACATGACTTGTTCGCCTGCAGGTTTATCCACCGGGTCGGATTCGCCAGTCAGCAGCGACTCGTCAACTTCCAGTCCGATTTCGCTAAGAACTTCCCCGTCCACCACTATCTGACGCCCCGCAGCCAAGTCGAGAACTTCTCCGGCAACGATGTCGGCCACGTCAATTTCTTGCAGTTCGCTGTCTCGCACCACCACTGCCTGGGGAGCATTCAGGATGGCCAATTTTTCCAACTCCCGCTTGGCGCGCACTTCCTGTGCGATTCCAATCACGCTGTTGGAGATGACCACGCCCACGAAGAGTGCATCTCCTGGAGCCCAAGCCACCAAAATCAGCACAAACAGCGACAACATGATGGCGTTGACCGGGGTCAGGACGTTAGCTTTGAAGATTTCGCCAAAGGTGCGCACTGGGGAGGGCGGCGCTGTGTTGGTCAGGCCCAGTTCACGACGCTGGTTGACTTCAGCTAGGGAAAGCCCAAGCTGTGGGTCGGGGGTGGGAAAGTCGTGAGTGGGCGAGTCTTGGGTGGAGGAATCGCGGTCGGGGTGGGCAGAGGCGGGGGAGTCGTGGGCAGTTGCCGGTTGGTCTGTGGCGGTCATGGCTTCTGGCTGGTTCGGGTTGGAGTTGTCACGGCTGTCAAGCGCCAACAAGGCCGGAGCCGAAGTTGGGCAGCCGGTCTTCCAAAAATGGGAAACGCTGGCGGGTCTGGGCGGTTTTGTCGGGATCAATGTCGGCATAAAGCGCCATCTCAGGATTTTGGTCGCCAGCGGTGTCTCCGTCTGCTTCTATTTCTCCCAGCGGATTGACCACCAGAGAGTCCCCGCTGTAGGCAATACCGCCTCCCGACCCAACTCGGTTGACCCCTGCTACCCAAGTCTGGTTTTCAATGGCTCTAGCTATCAGCAACGACCGCCAGTGCTGGCGACGTTTGGCAGGCCAGTTGGCCACCACCACAAACAAGTCAGTTGTCTCAGCTAGATGCCAATAAAGGTAGGCAAACCGCAAGTCGTAGCAGACGCTCAGGCTGATGGACAGCCCGTCAACTCGAAGGTTCGCAAGCCTTGATCCCGCGCTGTAATGGGCATCCTCCCCGCCGTAGCTGAACGGATGTATTTTGGCATAGCGGCTTAGACTTCCATCCGGCCCAGCCACTGTCAAGGTGTTCTTGGGACGAGGGGAATCATGAGTCAACTCAGGCAAGGAACCCCCGATCCACAGCCCGTGCTGGTGGGCCTGCGAAGCCAAAAACTGGGTACTGGGGCCGCCTGGAGGCTCAGCTATTTTAGAGGTGTCCATGGAAAAGCCATAGCTGAACATCTCACACAGCAAAACCAACTGCGCGCCGTTTCGGGCGGCATCGGCGATAAGCGGTGCTAGGTGGCTGAAGTTGGCTTCAGGGTCTTCCCAAGCAATATCGTGCTGAAGCAGAGCTAGCTTCATACCTTCATGCCAGCGAAGGCAAAATGTCTCGGCGATTTTGCTCATATCGGCCAATGGCGGCTTCGGCAAGCAATGTAACAGCAGTGTCGTCCAGGCCTTCCAACAGGCGTTTGGTTGAGTTGTCGTCAAGACTGAAGCTGCCTTCCAGCCCAAGAGTTGGGATTTCTATAGTCTTTTGGGCGACGTCAATGAATAGCACCAAACTCGGATCTGTTGTCACCGCATCCATCAGTTGGGCGCTGAACTCAGGAGCAACCTGGGCCGGCAGCAAGCCGCATTTAATTGAGTTGTTGCGGAAGATGTCGCCAAAACGCGACGACACTACTGCCACAAAGCCATATTGCTGCAGCGCCCAGACCGCGTGTTCGCGTGACGAGCCAGTTCCGAAGTTGGGCCCAGCCAGTAGGATTTTGGCACCCACGTAGCGTTCGTCATTCAAAACGAAGCCGCGGTCGTCTCGCCACTCAGCGAAAAGTCCCTTCTCAAAGCCTGTCCGCTCAACCCGCTTCAGCCAGTCGCTGGGGATAATCTGGTCGGTATCCACATCGGAGCGGGGGAGCGGCACGGCTCTGGCTTCAATCATCCTTACTGGTTCCATAACTCCTCTTTTAAACTGGCTAGACGTTGGACCGCTTCGGCGATGACGTCAGGTCGCTTACAAAATGCAAATCTAACTAAATTTTGCCCCAGATTTGGGTCATCGCAGAAAACTTGTATCGGAACGGCGACCACTCCGCACCTGTTGGGCAAATCCAGGCAGAACTCCAAGCCATCATCTGCCAGGTGCGATATGTCGGTGGTTACAAAGTAGGTTCCCTGTGGAATATTGGGTTTTAGACCGGCTCGTTGCAGACCTTCACAGAGTTCGTCACGGCCACGCCGCAGGGTTGCAGCTAGGTCTTTGAAATAGCTGTCGTCCAGCAGCAAACCTTGGGCGATAGCTGGTTGAAACGGCGCTCCGTTCACGTAGGTGAGGAATTGCTTGGCGGTCTGCACGGCTTGGACCAACTCTTGCGTCCCGCAGGCCCAGCCGATCTTCCAGCCGGTGCAGGCAAAGGTCTTGCCGCCTGAACTGATGGTGACCGTACGCTCATACATGCCCGGAAAGGTCGCCAGCGGGAGATGTTCGCCCTCAAAGACTATATGCTCATAAACCTCATCGGTAATCACTAAAAGATTGTGCTTGACGGCAAGTTCTGACACCAGCTGCAATTCTTGCCGACTGAAGACTTTACCGGTGGGGTTGTGCGGCGAATTCAGCAGTATCAGGCGGGTATTTTCAGTGATGGCTTGGCGCAGTTCATCAGCAGAGAAGCTGAAGTCGGGCGGGCGAAGTTGCACGCAGCGTCGCCGGCCGCCAGCCATGGAGATAGCTGCTGCGTAGCTGTCGTAATAAGGCTCAAAGGTGACAACTTCATCGCCATTTTCACACAGAGCCAGCAGTGCCGCGGTGATGGCTTCTGTGGCCCCGGCTGTGATCAGCACTTGAGTGTCGGGGTTGAAACTGAGGTTGTAAAATCTTTGCTGGTGATGTGAGACTGCTTGACGCAGTTCGGCAATGCCAATGCCTGGTGGATATTGGTTGTGTCCCGTCTGGATGGCAGCTACGGCTGTTTCCAGCACTTCTGGAGGGCCGTCGGTGTCGGGGAAACCCTGCCCCAAGTTGATGGCGCCGGTTTCAACCGCCAAGGCTGACATCTGCGCAAAGATGGTGGTGCCAAACCCCTGCAGCCGCGAGGCCAGATATTTTTGGGGCTCGGAAGGCTGGCTCAAGACTCTCGCTTTGTGGCGCAGTTCGCTGGCTTGATTCACTGCTGCTTCCCTTTGTGGCGCAGTTCGCTGGTTTGATTCACTGCTGCTTCCCTTTGTGGCGCAGTTCGCCGGCTTGGCTCATCAAGGCTTGGAGACGTTTTTGAAGCTCTTGGGAAAATGCTCGTCGCTGGCTCATGGACAGGCGAGTTTTTTGCGTGTCTGGATTGGCTGAGAAAGTAGATGCCGACAGGGGTTCGCCTACACAGGCCACAACCTTTACCCGCTTGGGCAGTTTTACACCGGGTGGCATGGCGTCTTCAGTTCCGACTATGCCTACGGGCACAACCGGAGCAGAGCATTTAGCCGACAGATAGGCGCAGCCGTCAAATATCTCCTTTACTTGCGTGCCCGACTGTCGAGTTCCTTCGGGAAAGACCAAAACGGCTTCGCCGTCCAGCAGCAGTTGTTCGATTGTTTGCAGCGATTTGCGGTCGGCAACGCCACGTCTGACGGGAATGGCCCCGATAGCAGCACTGAACCAGGCAGAAAGTCTGCCTTTGAACATGGAGTCCTTGGCTAAAGAGCGGATGTGTCGCTTGGAGGCTGGAACCAGCAGCGGGACATCCAGATTAGAGCGGTGTACCGGCGCGATGATCAGCGGGCCGGGAAGGTTCAGATGCTCTGCTCCGTGGCAAGTAAATGAGAGGTAACGATATCCAACCGTTCGCACCACCATAGACAAGAATTTGTAAAGCAGACGGCTGGATCGACGCTTCCCGACACGCTTGGCCCGTTCGTAGAGTTGCGAGAATTCACTTTCGGCGCTTGCGAGTTTGCTGGCGTGGCGCGGGTGTTTGCTGGTGTGGCGCGGGTGTTTGCTGGTGTGGCGCGGGTGTTTGTTGGCGTTGTTCGGCTGATTGCCGGAGCGGCTGGATTTGTTCATAGCTTGCCGACACCCAAGTGAGAATCTTGCAGCACTGCAAAGATTGGCTCGGCCAGTTCGTGACGACATACCACAAAGCCGTCCACAACGGGATGTGGCTGGTTGAATTTGAGCTGTTCTCCGAAAGCATCGCTCACGTAGAGCCCGGCTGACTCAGCCACTGCTGCTGGCGCACAGACATCCCATTCGTACAGACCGGTGGCATGCACATAAGCGTCAACTTTTCCAAGCACAACTAGCATGGCTTTGACTCCTGCTGAGCCGCAGGCGAAAACTTCAGCTTCCAGCTCATTGGCCAGCAGCACGCCCTCAAGGTGGATGCGGGACCGGGCGGTAACGATTTTAAACGGTTGCTCGCAAGACGTGGCTGGTTGCTGGTTTGCTCGCCCGGCTGGTTGCCCGCCCTGAGCCTCGTATCCCTGCGCTCCGCGCCCCCGCACTTCTTTTCCCTGCGACTGCCCGGTTGCGAAGACCAGATCCAGAGCCGGCAGAGACACCGCACCTGCCACAGCCACCCCATCTACGGCCAGCCCCACGTGAACAGCCCATTCAGAGCTGCCATAGGCATAGTCCGAGGAGCCGTCCAGCGGGTCAATCACCCAGAGGCGTTCAGATTTCAGACGGCTTAAGTTGTCGGTTCCCTCTTCTGATAAAACCGCATCGCCGCTGCGTGCAGCTCTCAGTTCCTTCAGCAGAGAGTTGTGGGCTGATATGTCGCCTTCGTAAGCCAGTGACATGCCTCTGGCAAAGCTTCGGCGCTGCCAGTCTTGACGCACACAGAGCAACTGCTCTCCAACGCTGCCGGCTAACTTGTGGGCTAACTCATGATCGCCAACTGAGGCGGTGGGCATTGGCAGAGCCGTGGCAACTATGGCTAGAGATTTTGCGTAGGTCTGCCGGGGCCTTCAGCTTCAAGTCCAGACATATCCGCATTAATGCGGGCTTTGCGCAGTAGGTCTAAAATCGTGGGGCCCAAACTGGCGGGGTCGGGATCTTCGGTGCTGGCTATCGGGCCTTTGCGCCAGCCCTCAGCTACAGACAAGGTATTGCCAGCCACGTCAAACACTCGACCAGTCACGTCCTTGGCTTCGTCGCTGCACAGCCAGACAGCCACCGCAGCCACCCAGATAGGAGACATGGCAATGTTGGAAGTCTCGCTGAGGGAACTGCCGATCAGCGGGGCCGTCAGACGTGTGAACGCCCCAGGCGCCAAGCAATTGACCGTTACGCCATATTTGGTGAGCTCCATAGCTGAGATGATGCTCATGGCTGCAATGCCTGCCTTGGCAGCGCCGTAGTTGGTTTGGCCGATGTTGCCGTAGATGCCCGAAGGCGAAGACGTATTGATAACTCTGGCATCGTTGCTCTCACCTGCCTTGGCCCGCTCCCGCCAGTAAACAGCTGCGTGGTGGAGTGGGGCGAAGGTGCCCTTCAGGTGGACTTTGACCACAGTGTCAAAATCCTCTTCTGAAAGGGAGAAAATCATTCTGTCTCGCAAGATGCCAGCGTTGTTGATCAGGATGTCAATGCTGCCAAAGCTGTCAATGGCTTGATGAATCATGTCTTTGGCTTGGGCGAAATTGCTTACGTCGGCGCCGTTGACTTCAGCTTGGCCTCCAGCAGCTCGGATTTCCTCCACTACTTCTTGCGCTGGGGTGAGATCGCTGCCGACGCCGTGCTCATCGCCGCCCAGGTCGTTGACAATCACCGAAGCGCCGTGGGCAGCCAGCATAAGGGCATGCTCGCGTCCGATGCCCCGCCCAGCGCCTGTAACCACCGCTGTTTTGCCTTCACAGAGTTTTGTCATGGCTTTGTTGCTCCTTCATGAGATGCCTAAAGTTACTTCAAGGCTAAGTTTATTGTGAACTGCTGCGATTGGCAGAGTTGGCGCACGGAGGCGTATAGCCTCAGCGCACAGAGCAGAACGTTAGACCAGCGGCCAAGGCCAGCGATGCCCGGTGGGATCAACTGGGAAGATGCCGCTCTGCAGAAGAATTTCAGCTCTTTTTTGAGCGGCTAGGATTTCAGACTCGGTCAGCAGCCCTTCCAAGCATTTGAGGTCGTCTTGAGACAGTAAATCTGAGATTGGATTGGTGATCTCTTCAGGCAGGGGCTGGCCAGTGAAATCCCACAACACTGTCCGCAGCTTGAATTCGGTATGAAAACTCAGTCCATTGTCAACCGCAAAGATTTTGCTATTGCCCAGGGTTTCGGTTTCGCCGAACAAGACATGCCCGCTCTTGCGGTCGGTGGAGTTGGCCAGCACATCAAAGGCGCACAGCCGCATCAAATCCAAGGTGTGCTGGGGGTCGCTTCTCAAGGTAAGGTAGTGTTCGCTGAAATCAGCTAGCACAAACAGCTGCAGGGAGCCTTGGCCGAACGGGCCATCCCTGACGACAGTCGGGGGCACTAGGTGCCAACCTAAAGTTTCTGACAACAAGAAGCAAGCCCGCTCCCTGACATGCAGCCCCTCGGGAAAGTCCCATAGGGGTCGCTCGCCTCTCACGGGTTTATAGACGGCTTGGATGGGGATAGCTTCGGTCGTTGTCTCAGTTGGCAGCACATCCACCAGGAATGTGGCGTTTGAACTCCACGGCATGCGACCAACAATTTCCAACTCTCCGTTAGTCAGCGCAGCCAGGGCTTGCTGCTTGGACAGAGGTGGGCGCTCGCGGATGAACTCCGATTGGGGTTTTGAACTAGTTATGGCAGTAGTTCTCGCACTAGCTGTGGCAAAGTGAGATTGTTTGCTGTTGGCTCCGGGCGGGTCGGGCGTCCTTGGCGTTGGCGTCTCAGTTGGCACAAGGGCAGAAGCCGTCGTCCGTGTTCAAGGGTTCACCGCAGAACCTGCAAAGCGGTCGCCCCGCCGCGATAATCTCTCTGGCTCGGCGAATGAAAGCTAGGGTCTGGTCACGTCTCAAAAACACGCGAATGCGATCCAAAGATTCGGAAAGGGTGTCTTCGGCTGCTTCATCGGCGTCCAACTCTTCAATGAACAAGGCGATCTTGTCCTGGTTGGCGGAATAGCCGATTTCCATGCCCCCGGCTGTCCACAACAAGGTATTCGGGTCGTCGGGCTCCTCCAGTAACTCAATAGGCTCATTTTCAGAAGGCGGCAGCATTTCCAAGAGTTGTTCCAAGTAGTTGGCCAAGGTAGCCACCTGCTGTTTTTCTATCTTGACCGCCGCAATGTTGTCGCCCTGTTGTGCCTGCAAGAAAAAGACTCGCTGGCCCTTGGGCCCGATTGCGCCGGTGGTAAACATATCAGGTTCGTCAAAATCAAATTCCATAGCGCCTCTATTCTTTGCTCAGTTGCTCAATTTCATAGCACTCTGTTCGCTGCTGGATTTCACAGCCCCCCTGCTTTTCTATTTTAGTAGCTGTGGTTGATGCCTAAAACGGCAGGCCCATCCTCGCCTAGCTGGATGACGGTGACGGAAGCGGGGGAGATGATTATTCGCTGGAACAAATCGAGGTGAACCCCCAGGGTGTGAGCCACAGCCGCCTTGATGGTGTCGGCGTGGGAGAAAACAGCCACAGTCTTGCCCCGATGGGTTTGGGCTATTTCCAAAAGGGAGTTGACCATTCTGTTTTGCATCTCCGGGAACGACTCGCCCTCGGGAAAGCGGAAGTTGCTGGGGTTCAGTTGGACTTGTCGCCAGGCGGGTGATTTACGCAAGGCTGACAGCCGCCGCCCAGTCCAGCGCCCAAATTCGCATTCGTTCAGACCGGGATGGACGCGGATTTGCCGGCGGATAATTCGCGACAGTGGCTCGGCTGTTTGGCAGGCGCGCTCCATTGGGGAAGAATAAATGGCTGCTATCTTGTGGCGCGCGGCCACCGCTTCGGCTGTAGCTTCGGCTTGGCCTATTCCCTTGGGCGACAAAGCCAGTCCCGCGGCTCTGCCCGGAAGGACTTTGCCTGTGGTGGCCGTCTCGGCGTGGCGGATGAGCAGCAGCGTGGCAGGTGGTTTGGGTGCTTTTTGCTGTGGTTTGGTTTGGGCTTTGGGCTGGGCCATGTTTGTGGTTTGGTTTGGGAGGGTGTTGGATTTTAGTTCGCAATCAACTTTGAAGTTTTGCTTACACTTAGTCTTGTGGCAAAATTAGGTTCTCCTGCGCAAGCACTGAAAAATTCGCAAGCACTGGAACAACTGGTCGCAGAGTTAATTGCGTGCCGGGCTTGCCCCAGGCTTGTGAGTTGGCGCGAGGAGATAGCCAGCGTCAAAAGGGCTGCCTTTAGAGCAGATGACTATTGGGGCAAACCAGTGCCGCCTCTTGGGAGTGCAGATGCCAAGGTTGTGGTGGTGGGGTTGGCCCCCGCCGCTCATGGAGCCAACCGCACAGGCAGGATGTTCACTGGAGATCGAGCGGGTGATTTTCTCTACAGAGCGATGCATCGGGCGGGTTTGGCTAACCAGCCCCAGTCTGTCAACAGCCAAGATGGACTTCAACTCACCGGTGCTTACGTAACTGCTCCGGTGAAATGCGCTCCCCCCGCAAACAAACCGACCGTTGAGGAAAAAGCAACTTGTCGTCCATTTATGCAGCGAGAATTAGAGTGTCTGACTCAAGCCAGAGTTTTTGTGGCACTGGGCGGGATTGCCACCACAGAACTGGCAGTCTTGCTGGAAATCCAGCCACGTCCTAAATTTGCCCACGGCCGGGAATTGCAGTTGGCCGATGGGCGGCATCTGCTCTGTTCTTATCACCCAAGCCAGCAGAATACTTTCACTGGCAAGCTCACCCAAGAGATGCTGGATGATGTTTTTCTTCGGGCCGTGGAGTTGGCGGAGTTGCAGCGGCTATAAGGCTGGAAACGGCAGATACCCACAAATCCCAAGGTAAGCTGCAATGGATGACTAAATCAAAAGCCAGAATCGCAGGATTTGCCGGTGCGGCCTTGCTGGTTTTGGCTGGCTTGTTCTTGGCCGGCTGTGGTGGCAGCGGAGAGCCAAGGGAATACAATGCCACGGTGAGAGAAAACTATGTCAAGGGCTGCGAACTTGCAATTCGGGATGACCCTCAGGTCAGAGAAGGTAAAGTTGTGTGTGAATGCGCCTATGAAGACATTGAGGACAATGTCATTTTTGAGGAATTCAAGCGAATTGACGATGAGTTGAGAGAAAACATCAACGCACTTGACCAAGCTGACCAAGACGATACGATTGATGAAATTAGGGGTTATGTCAGGACATGCATCAATGAGCACAGCACAGCCAGCTAGCTGATTGTGCTGGTTTGGGTTGTACCCAAAAACTGATTGAGGCGATCGGCCACCAGTTGCCGTCGCGCCCGCACAGGCGAGCAAGCAAATTACAATCACATTAGCGGCCGAGTTAGCGGGCTCCTATTGTCTTACCCCAATCTGGTTAAACCCGACTAACTCAAATATTCTGTCGCCCGACATGGTGTCGGGACACTGCCCGATATGAAAACAGGTTTTTGCTGGTGGCATATCCTCTTTGACGTTGAATTGGCTCCTAGCCAGAGGCCATATGAAAAGCACCGATTTTAACTGAAAAGCTTTGTTTTAAAGGTTTTAGCGAAAAAGATCAGCCTTGTCTCAGCCCTTCGTGCCTAGGTGAACTTCGGACTCGGCCCACTTGGGCCAGCGTTCACGGCTTTTGGCTGCAAGCTTGTGGAGCAGAGCAATGGCTGCCGGGTCTTCGTCACCGGGCCTGCCTTCGATGACTCCTTCTTCCAACATGGCGCAAATGATCGCCCGCCCCAAATCGGAGCGCACAATGGTCAGTGTCCAGTCCTTTTTTTCGCCAATGCCCCCAGTGGAAATGTCCGCGTGCTCGGCCGCAAAGTCGGGGCACATCTGGCAGCCTTCTCTTGTCCAGGCGTGGCACTCCTTCAGGCTGATTTCCCTGTATTCGCCGTTGCGCAGCCAGACCTGCAGCACACCTTTGACGTTCATCTTGCGGACGTCTTCTTTACGCAGGCCGTATTTGATCCAAAACAATTCGTCAAACATGGCATCGTCAAAACTCTTGGAGCACAGCAGGCCGATGTTGAGCCGCAACGGCCGCCCGACCTTGCCGACTTTGCGACTCCACATCACAGGCGCTATGGATGTCTGGCAACTCATCCCTACCAGAGCCAGATTTTTCAGTCCTTTGTCCATTGCCTCCTGATAGGCCAGAGTGTTGGCCGAGTAGGTGTAGCGACTGCCCGCCCCGGCCAGCACTTCTTCCTTGTTGGTGGCTACCGCGGGGATGGCCTTCCAGCCGCCTTGGCCGCCCTCAAGGTGCGATACCAGCGCTCCGTCAATAATGTCGTTCTCCAGACACCAAATCAAAATAGCTGACACCAGCCCGCCATCTTGTCCCAACTCATGGACTGTCTGGTCGGCCGCACGAGTCAAGATGATGTCTTTGTAAATCCCAGAAACCTCATCGCCGTCACGGGTGCGTCCGAAGAGGTGTTGGTCTGCTTGAGTTTCCCAGTGTCTAAAACGAGGGCAAGCTCGGGTGCAGGAGGTGCAGCCTTTGACCCCGTGCACACAGTCGGTCGGGCCGAGTTCGTCTTCCAGGTGATAAGGCTTGTAGTGGCCGGCTTCGTGCCTATAGCCGATGACGTCATGCGGGCAGGAGATAACGCAGCCAGCGCAACCTGTGCACAACCCGCTGTCTATGACTTCCTCATACAGTTCTTTCCATTGTTGAGTCCAGCGGGTTGAGACGGCTGGGGGTGCTGCAATTGATGTGCTAGCTGGTGTGCTGGTAGCTGACATTATGTGAAAATCATAGTTGGTTTAAGCTGGAGTTTGTGAGCCCAATGTCGCGCCCTCGACAGGATTCGAACCTGTGCACACGGCTCCGGAGGCCGTCGCTCTATCCCCTGAGCTACGAGGGCATTGGTTAATTTCAGCATAACTTTATAGCTAAACAGCTGGTGTGCTGGCAAAATGGTATAAAACTAAAACAAAAATCTTGGCACCGGGACGCTGCGGTGCTGGGACACTATTGTACCAGCCAGCTGCGTCCACTATGGAGCCAGTCCAGACAAGGAAGATCAGATGAAATACGGAATTATCCCCCCCTACAGAGCCAGTGTGGTGCACGACCCTGAATATATGAGCGCGTTTGCCAAGCACGCTGATGAGCTTGGTTTTGAAAGTTTGTTTGTGGTGGAGCACGCCGTCGTGGCTGAGAACTACGAGCGGAAATACCCTTACAACTCATCGGGGGAGATGGCTTTAGCTGAAGACTGCAACATTCCAGACCCACTGG
Source organism: Candidatus Hopanoidivorans cymbastelae (assembly GCA_028283145.1). Taxonomy (GTDB): domain Bacteria; phylum Actinomycetota; class Acidimicrobiia; order Acidimicrobiales; family Hopanoidiivorantaceae; genus Hopanoidiivorans; species Hopanoidiivorans cymbastelae. The sequence goes on along the minus strand of JAPYNY010000026.1, from coordinate 10,492 downwards.
ACTTGTTGGCCTATTTGGCTGGGATTACTTCCAATATCAGGCTTGGCACGGGCATTTTGGTGGCTCCCAACCATCACCCCGTGCCGTTGGCCAAGCGATGCGCCACCATTGATGTGCTGAGCGACGGCAGGCTGCACCTGGGAGTTGGCGTGGGCTGGATGCGTGAAGAACTGGAAGCGTGTGGCGCAGCTTTTGAGACCAGGGGACGGCGTCTGAATGAGATCATTGAAGTGATGCGCAAACTCTGGGCACCAGGTGTTGCCAGCCATGAGGGTGAATTTTTCCACTTCGGCCCGGTCAATAGCTATCCCAAGCCAGTGAGCCATGCTATTCCAATTCATATCGGCGGACACAGCCAGGCCGCGGCTCGAAGGGCTGGGCGTTTGGGAGACGGTTTCCACCCGCTCGGCCTTCAGGGCGATGATTTGACGGCTGCTCTAGACCTGATGAAATCTGAAGCTTCACAAGCCGGTCGCGATCCGGAGAGTCTGGAGTTGACGTTGGGCGGCGGTTTAGTTCACTTTGACGAAGCGGCGCTTGAGAATGTTCAATCTCTAGGTGCCGACCGGGTTATCTTGGGCAGCGGCACCAGCGACTTGGCAGTTTTGCAAGATGAGATGTCAGCCTTTGCTGCGAAATTCATCACGGCGTAGTTGCGAAGCGGATACCTAGACCATGACAGTTGAAAATTCAAGCCCAGCCTCGGGCTCGTCAAGCGGAACTTCTATTCCGTCAAGCCCAGCCTCGGCCCCGCTAAACCCAGCTTCAGGCCCGCTGGTGGGCCTCAAAGTTGTGGAGTTGGCAGGTATAGGGCCAGCCCCATTTTGTGCCATGTTGCTGGCCGACATGGGAGCTGACGTCATCAGAGTCGACCGAACCACAGCGGTGCCTGCAGAGTTCCCCGACCACCCCAGTTCCGACCCGCTGAATCGCGGACGCCGGTCGCTAGCGGTGAATTTGAAAGACCCCGCTGGCACAGAGGTGGTCTTACGGCTGGTTGAGACGGCTGACATGTTGCTGGAAGGTTTTCGTCCGGGAGTGGCTGAGCGGCTGGGCGTTGGCCCTAAAGTCTGCCTAGAGCGAAACCCCAAGTTGGTATATGGCCGCATGACCGGCTGGGGTCAAACAGGATCGTATGCCACAGCCGCCGGACACGACATCAACTATGTGGCCCTGTCGGGAGTGCTTAGCACGGTGGGAGCCAGAGGTGGCCCGCCCGTGCCGGCGGTCAACTATCTGGGCGATTTTGGGGGCGGCGGAATGCTGCTGGCTTTCGGCTTGGTGTGCGCCGCGTTGTCGGCCCGCCAGACAGGGCATGGCCAGGTGGTGGACGCTGCGATGGTGGACGGGTCGGCCCTGCTGGCTACCATGACCTATGCGATGCACTCTTTGGGAGTTTGGGGCGAGCGAGGCGAAAACTTGCTGGATGGGGGTGCCTATTATTACGGAGTCTATGAATGTGCCGATGGGGAATACGTCTCTATTGGCTCCTTGGAGCCTCAGTTTTACCAAGAGTTGCTTAGGCTGACTGGCGCGGATGAGTCAAAGCTGCCCCTGCAAGGTGACCGGGAAGCTTGGCCTGCAGGTCGCCAATATCTTGAAGCAATTTTCAAGACCAAGACCAGGGTTGAGTGGTGTGAGATCATGGAAGGCTCTGATGTGTGTTTCGCGCCTGTGCTCAACCTTGACGAAGCACCGCGACATCCCCACAACGTGGCACGGGAGGGTTTTATGAAGCTAGATGAGATGACTTTGCCTGCGCCAGCTCCCCGGTTCAGCCTCACGCCCGGCAAGGTGCAACGTCCCTCGCCCCATCCAGGGCAGCACACCCAGGAAGTGTTGCTGGACTGGGGCTTCGCGGAAACGGATCTCGCGGAGTTGCGCTCCAGCGGGACGGTGGTATAAAAGACAGCAAAAATTAATGGCAACAAATTGATGGCAAATTGATGGCAACGCTAGTTTTCTTCCACGCACATCCTGACGACGAGGCGATCGCCACGGCTGGCACGATGTTCAAGGCTTCACAAGCTGGGCACAGAGTTGTGCTGGTGGTGGCCACGGGCGGAGAGTTGGGCGAAGTGTTCGAGGACGTGCTAAAAGACGGAGAGACCTTGGGCCAGCGTCGCCAAGCAGAAGTCCACCAGGCTGGCACAATTCTAGGCATTCACAGGGTGGAGTTTTTGGGCTACCGCGACTCGGGCATGGCCGGCGAAGCCACTAATGATGACCCTGATTCATTTTGGCAAGCGGATGTTGAGACGGCATCTGAACAGTTGGCCGAGATTCTCCAGCAAGAACTTGCCAAGGTGCTTACGATTTATGATCCGCACGGGGGCTATGGGCACCCTGACCACATTCAAGTTCACCGAGTGGGCGCAGCCGCGGCCGCTAAGGCTGGGATTGCCAAGGTTTATTGGGCGACTATGAACCGAGACCAGATCCAACGTCAAATGGCAGCCCAAAATGCTGCTGAGGCATTGTTGGACGAAGAGCGCCGAGAGCGGGCATCTGCTGACGATTTCGGCATGCCAGAAGCTGAAATCACCCACGCCATAGATGTTTCTGATGTGCTGGAGGTCAAACGCTCGGCTATGGAAGCTCATGCCAGTCAGATTACGCCGGAGTCGTTTTTTCTGGATATGGATGCCGAGAATTTTGCGCTGGCCTTTGGCACTGAGTGGTATGTGGCAGCGCACTTGCGGGACGGCTCGGCTCAACTGCCAAGCGAGACAGACCAGTTGCCAGGCGAGACAGCGTGGCAGTCACAGCAGCGGTTTTACAGCGACCTGCTGCTGCCCTGACAACTTGGGCCACTATTCAGCCAGAGACCACCCAGCCAGAGACAGCAACGGGCAACTTCCAGAAACCTGCCGTTCGCACATTCCGTTCACACATGTTGTTTGCCTCCGCTCTTCGGGACTTCCACGACAGTTTTTCATGGTTTGTCATTGTGGCTAATGGGTTGGCTGGGATCTGGGCGTTGCTGGCTCATTGGAACGAGGGCCTAAGGCAGCGTTCGCTTTGGTGGTTTATAGCGGTTGCGCAGACTTTGGTGTTTGTGCAGATAGCGGGCGGCATAGCCATAGTTGCCGGCGAAGGCGTCGAAGTTGACGGCTTCCACCTGTTTTACGGAGGGCTATGCGTGCTCTCCGTGGGCATCCTCTACAGCTATCGCCAGCAACTGGTGAAATGGCGTTTTCTGCTGTATGGCATAGGCGGGCTGTTCATTATGGGCTTGGCTACGCGGGCTTTGAGCGTGGCTGGCTAGGGGCTAGGGGCGCGACAGACAGACAGGGGTGCAATAGGCGAGGGGGCTAGGGTTGTGGCGGGCTGAGGCCAAAGCAGCCAGCGCAGCAACTCAGCGCAGTTGGGCCAGGTCTGCTTCAGACAGCCAGCAGCCGTGAAAGCCGAAGGGTACGCGCTGCGTCATGGCTATGGTAGCCAGTGGCTCGGCTGCCAAATCTTGCGCCGACAAAATGACCAATGAACTAGCCTGGGTCTCTCGGCTATACACCAGCACCAAGACATAGCCATCGTCTTCTCCGCTGTCGGGAGCACGAGGCACAAACAGAGGCTCCCCGACATAGCGATTTGGCCCAAAATGGTGATGGACAGAAGAGTTTGAAACCAAGTCCAACTTGACCACCCGGTGCCCGAACCCCACCGTGCTAAAGTGCTCTTCGGCCATAGTAGCCACGTAGGCGAAATGGTTGGGCAGTCCAACCTTGCGTTCGTCAATCCGCGGGTATTCGCAGCGAATGTCAAAGGTGGTGTTTTCGCGCACAAAATTATCGTCAATGTGAATGTCGTAGCGCCTCACCATAGCGGGCGACTCAAAGGTGTTGGCATTTTGGAGCCACAACTCTGGGTAACGGCAGGTGTCCAGCACGATGCGACTGCCAATTTCGCAAGCGTTTATGGTGTGGAATACATAGCCTGGCTCAACTTCAAACCAGGTCGGCTGCTGGCCGGGCGGGGCTTTCCTGGGCAACACCCCCAAGCGAGGCAGGTGGTCGCCATCCCATTGGTAGGGAAAGGAAGTGGTGACGTCTATGGACGGGTCATAGACAATCGGCAAATCCAAAAACACAGCATGGTCCAGCGTGATGGCGAAGTCATGCATCATGGACGGAGCGGGCAAGTCAATCTCAAAAGTGGAAGTCAGCTCGCCTTCGGAACTGAACTGGTGGTAGCTCAGATATGGAGGTGTATGAGAGGTGCTGAAGGTGTGCATTTCGCCTGTGAGCGGGCAGATTTTGGGATGTGCTGCCATAGGAACATCTCCGGCTGTGCCTTGCTGTTCCAACTCGGCGGAAACCATCACAGGCACGGAGTTGTCTCCCAAAGCAACTATGCGGTTGGCGTGGCTCAAAATATGGATGTTGGCTTCGGTGAATCCGTTGGCCCCAGCCACCGAGGCGTTGACACGTCTGTTGCGGTACCATTGGACTTGGCCTTCTTGCAGCCGAATGCCATGCAACATACCTTGGCCGGCAAACCAATGGTTGGTGGGAGAAGCATCAGGGTTGGGGCCGTTGCGCAACAACAGCCCGTTTAAATCTTCAGGTATGTTCCCTTCAAACGGCAGGTCGTGGCTGTCGATTTCCTCGGTTACAGGTTTGTAGTTGCTCCTAAACCACCACGGCCTAGGAGCGCTGGTTATGGCTTCTGAAGATGCGTCTCCTGTGGATTCCCCGGTCATTTATCTTCTCCTGTCTTCGTGTGGTAGCAATGCTATTGCTAGTGGCAGCAACATTGGTTGGCTAAAGCAGGGCCTCGGCCAGTTGTCGCCACTCGTCTATCGGCAGACGACCGCCGAAACCTTCGCCTGTGATGACTTGAATGGCTACGTGGTCGGCGCCGGCGTCATGGTGTTGTTTGATCCTTGCCAAAATGTCGTCCAAGGTTCCCCAAGCCACAACTCCGTCAACCAGCTTGTCTGAGCACTGCTCAAGGTCTTCGTCGGAAAAGCCATGGCGACGCAGGTTGTTCATGTAGTTGGGCAAGTCCATGTAGAACTGCATACCTGATCGGGCCAGTTCGCGGGCTTTGCTGGGGTCGCTTTCAAGCACCACCTTTTGCTCAGGCGCGAGCAGAGCGTCGGGCCCCATGATTTCCCGCGCATAAGCCGTATGCTCTGGTGGCACGAAATAGGGATGTGCGCCGTCGGCTTTTTCAGCTGCCAGCTTTAGCATTTTCGGGCCTAGGGCTGCGATGATAGTGGGCGGGGCGTCGCTGTGTTCCAAGGCCATGAAGGGGGCTTGTTTCATCTTGTCTAGATAGTCCACCATCTGTGAATATGGCTTTTTGTAGTCGAGGCCGTGAATGCCCTCCACGAACGGCTGATGACTGACACCCAGCCCCAGCACAAAGCGGTTGTCAAAAGCTTCAGCCAGGGTTTTTTGACCTGCCACGGCTGTCATAGGGTGGCGGGCGGTGATTTGGGCTATGCCTGTGGCTACCTTGAGGGCGGTGGATGCCCCCAACAATATCGCAGCAGATACGAACGGGTCTCGCCCCAGAGCTTCAGGACGCCACAGGCAAGGCCAGCCCATGGCTTCAATTTCTGAGACTGTGTCTTTTACTACGGGTGTTGAGTGGCGGTCCAACATGCCTTGCCAGACACCAACTCTGCCTATGTCAACTTTGGTCATAATTTAAATAATAGTTAGCCCGACTGACATTTTCCCAGGCTGAGGGGTTTAGCCCTGTCAGATTCAGCCCTGTCAGGCAGTGGCTATTCTTCAACTAGTTCAATCAAAGTGCCGAACACACCCTTGGGGTGGATGAATGCGACAGTAGTGTTGCGCGAGCCAGGGCGCGGTGTTTGATCTATCGGAGTTGCGCCAGCAGCCTTTAGAGCTTCCAGAGCTTCGGCGCAGTTGTCTACCCGGTAGCCGACGTGATGCAGACCAGGGCCTCGTTTGGCCAAGAATTTGGCGATGGGCGAGTCGGGGCGAGTTGCGGCGGTGAGCTGGATGTAGGAGTCGGCAACTTTGATGAGGGCTTCTTCCACTCCGTCTGACTCCACCACTTCCCTGTGGGCTACTTCGGCGCCAAAGGCTGTGCGATAGAACTCCACAGCTTGGTCCAAGTCTTCAACGGCAATGGCTATGTGATCTAGTTCGGTCAGCAGCATTTTTGTGGGTGCCTCCTTTAGTGGTGTTCATTGGTGGTTGTGCCCCGTAAATTCCCTTAAGTTCATTGTGCTCTTGGCATCTCAAATTTGATTAGGTGGGCGGTTTGCACCTCCGCTAGGCAGCAGCAGAAATCTTCTTGGCAGCCTTTTGGAGAAAGTTTCGGCGCTGGCTATCGGATAGGCGGTCGATTTTATACAGAGCAATCCAGTGAAACTGGCACCCATTGGCGCACAACGACCTGAGCGATTTCCCCAGGATGTGACGACCTGCTTGGCCTTGCACAAAGTTCACCCATCTAGATGACCCATGGGTGGTCACAGCTGTCAGACGTTTGATGTTGCGCAAGACGGTCCTGGCTTGTTGCTGGCTGTCAGAGTGTTCCAAGGCATCGGGGAACATCTGCTCCAGCCAGCTTTTGAAGATAGCCGGCAACCCGTCCCACCAAGTTGGATAGACGAATAGCAACTCTTCCGCATCAGCAATTTGAGCTTTGTGCCGGCTCAGCAAAGCCTCATTCTGACTTTGACCCCGCCCACCCGCCAAGTAAGCTGCGTCAAAACCCGAGCGGTATAAATCTATCACTTCAGGCGGCTCTGCCATGGCACTTAGCACCGCATCACGCAGGGCTGCGCTGTAACTGTCAGGCACGGGGTGCACCCAGATCAGCAGAGTCTTGGAAGTCATAGCTTCTCCAACGCGGCTGAAACCTGCCTAGCGAAATCAGCATCTGAACTGCCTCTAGTGTGGTGCCAGTAGTGTTTTTTGGCTCGGCGCTTGGTGATGATCGGGATGGTTCGGGTGATCAGTCTCTTGCCTTGATCTGCGAAAGACTTGATGGCTGGGGAAACCGGAGCCGAACTGACAGCTATGCCGACAACGTGGTTCACGCCAGTCAGGTTGCGTTTCACTTTGCCGTTCACCAAAATGAGCGCCACCCCAATCACAAATGTGCGGTCTATCCAACCCTTTAGCAATGAAGGCATGGTGCCCCAGATGACGGGATAGACAAAAACCAGCACTTTGGCTGCCAGCACCGAATCAGCCTGGGTCTGAACTAAGGGATCAACGATGGATTGTTCGGTGTGATAAGCCCGACGGTCGGCTTCGGTCATGGCTGGAGCGTAATTGGTAGCTGCCAAGTCAAGGAGTTCCACCCGATAGCCAGATTTTTGCAGGCTTTGGCTGGCGTTTTCAGCTAGCTGTTGCAAGTAGTCGTCAACTCCCACCGATACCACCAGTGCCAGGGGCTGTTGATTTGGGGGAGTGGGGCTGCGGTTGGACATTTTTGAGGGTTTAGCTTTTGCTTAGCGGGCGGCTGGTTTTGCTGGGCTGGTTGTCTCGCCAAGTAGGACTTCAACTCTGCAGGGAGCCCCCGTTGATGCCGATGGTTTGTCCCGTTACCCAGGCGGCTTCTTCGGAGGCCAGCCAGACACAGGCAGCTCCGATGTCGGCTGGTGTTCCCAGCCTGCCGACTGGAATTGACTTGACCAACGCAGCCGTAACGCCAGCATCATCCACGGAGTTCATCAAACCCAACGCCAAACTGTTGGCTGTGATGCCATTGCGGGCGTTCTCAATGGCTACGTGGCGCATGAAACTAATGCCAGCGCCTTTGCCGGCACCATAGACAGACACACCCAAGGTCAGACCAGTCTGGCCTGCCCCGGAGGAGATGGTAATGATGCGTCCCCACTGGTATTCAATCATGTCGTCCAGCACTGCTTTGGTGCAGTTCATCACCCCAAAGAGGTTGACAGCTATGAATTTTTGCCATTCGTCGGGGTTGAGCTTGGAGAAGGGGGTGGGGGCAAAGCTATTAGCCCCAGCATTGCCGGCATTGTTCACCAGAATGGAGACTGGCCCTAATTGCTGGGCGATGGAGGCAACTCCTTCATTGACGGCTTGTGGGCTGGTTACGTCGAATGGCACTGCAATGGCTTGTCCGCCTTGGCTGCGCACTGCCTCGGCACTGCTTTGGGCACGTTCCGTTACTATGTCGTTGACGGCCACCGCAGCGCCCTGTTGAGCCAGGGCCAAGGCTATGCCGGCTCCAACTCCCTGTCCTGCTCCAGTTATCAAGGCTGTTTTCTGGCTCAAGTCAAACATGGGTTCAAAGGGCGTGGTGTTGTGTTTGTGGGGTGGCTAATTGTGTCTGCGGGAGGCGGGCGGTGTGTCTATGGGGGATATCTATGGGGATAGTAGTCAGGTTATGGGGCAGGCTTAATTATCTTGGCAAGCCCAGCACTCTTTCGGCAATTATATTCTTTTGGATTTCACTGGAACCGGCATAGATGGTGTGAGCGCGGCTGTACAAGAAAGTCCGTTGACGATTTGTCAGCGGGTAGGGTTGCGCTGCGCCTTCGGCCGGCCCATCAGTTGCCGGCCCTTCAGCCACCAAGCCGGCTGTGCCCTCTACGTGCATGGCCAGCTCCCCCAAGCAACGATGCCAGTGCGACCAATAGAGCTTGCCGATTGACATCTCCGGGCCAGGCGTGGCTGCTTCGTCGGTCATGGCTTGGGCTGTGCTCAGCATTCTCAGGTTGTTGAAGCGCATGATTTCAAGCTCTAAGTAACTGCGGACTAATTGGTCTCTCAAAGGGTGGCGTTGGCTGGTGCCATTGGCTTGGGCCAGCGCCAACAGGTCGTCAAATTCTTGTTGGAAGGACAACTGCTGCCCCAAAGTTGAAGCACCGCGCTCGAACGCTAAAGTTCCCATAGCCACGGCCCAGCCCTTGCCCGGCGCCCCCACCACCAAATCGGCCTGCGTCTCGGCATCTGAGAAAAACACCTCGTTGAATTCGGTGCCACCGGTTATCTGGATTATTGGCCTTATTTCAATGCCGGGCTGGCGCATAGGGACAAGCAGATATGACAGACCTCTGTGCCGCTCAGAGCCTGCTTCGGTGCGACACACCACGAAACACCAATCTGAAAACTGCGCTAGGGAAGTCCAGACTTTTTGTCCGTTGATAACCCAGCGGTCGTCGCGCAACTCGGCTTTGGTGGCAACGTTAGCTAGGTCGCTGCCGGCGTTGGGCTCCGAATAGCCCTGGCACCAAAACTCCTCACCAGCCAGAATTGGCGGGATGAAGCGCTGTTTTTGTGCTTCGGTGCCAAAAGCCAAAAGTGTAGGGCCCAGCAAGGTGACGCCCATGTTAGGCATGCGCCCTGGAGCTTTGGCCTCTACATAAGTCATATAGAAGACAACTTGTTCCATCAGCGTGGCTTCACGCCCGCCAAGCTGCTTGGGGTAGTCAAGCCCCAGCCAACCCCCTTTAGCCAACTCCTTTTCCCAGGCAATGAGCAGCTCTGGGGGGATGTCTTCTTGTCCTGTGCCGCCCCTGCCCCGAAGCGCGGCGAAGTCGCCGACGAGATGTTCTTGCAGCCAAGTCCGAACCTCTTCGGCGAAGGTTTCTTCTTGAGGTGTCAGGGAAAAGTCCATAGGGGTGGATATGGGAGTGAGGGGTTATGGCCTTCGGGGTGGGCGGTCAGCCGTTTCAGAGCTAGAAGTGTTTGAACTAGACATGTTTAGCGTCTTTTTTCATCTCTTGAAGATTAGAGAGGATGGAGGCTTTGCCGGCGGTAATGCTCAGCGCGTTGCCGTGTCCCGTGGCGTGGATGTCAAACACAGATTGCAGGGAGGCGTAAAATCCCATGATGTCCAGGGTCTGATTGACAGCTCGCTTGGCCGCAGCCAACCCGAAGGGATGCATCTCAGCTATGTCCTGGGCTAGCGACATAGCAGTTGAGTCCAACTCGTCTCTGGAGACGACTCGGTTGACCATCCCTAGGCGTTCGGCTTCTGCAGCCCCAAGATAGCGGCCGGTGAACAGCAGTTCCTTGGCTTTGCGGGCACCCAACTCCCAAGTGTGCCCGTGATATTCCACACCGCCGATGGCCATGCGCGCCACGGGGTCGGAAAACTTGGCATCTTCGGAGGCGACGATTAGGTCGCACGGCCAAGCCAACATCAGTCCGCCAGCGATGCAGGCACCTTGAACAGCCGCTATGGAAGGCTTGGGAACGTCACGCCATTTGCGGGTGAAGTTCAGATAGTGCTTGCGCTCCCAGTGGTAGATGGCTTCCAGACCTTTGTTCTTGAGGTCAACCTCCAAACTCCACCAGTGCTTGCCTTCATCGCTCAGGTCGTGCCCGGCTGAGAAGTGCTTGCCATTGGCTCGCACAACTATGACTCTGACGTCATCGTCTTCGGCGGCCATGTCCCAGGCCGAATCCAACTCGCGCAGCAGAGGAGGGTGTTGCGCGTTGCTCTTTTCTGGGCGGTTCAGAGTGATGACAGCTACTTTGTCATCTCTGTCGTATTGTATGAATTCCATGTGTCTGGGTGGGGC
>JAPYNY010000025.1 GCA_028283145.1 Candidatus Hopanoidivorans cymbastelae | reverse complement strand
GCACTCCACCACCACTCCCACCCCACCACCACTAGAGCAAGGCAAAACCATGAAATTTTCCATGATTTACGAGGCGCAGACAGCCGACACATCCCCCGAAGCGGAGCGAAAGCTATTTCACGACTGTGTGGAACAGGCCGTCTTTGCCGAGGAGATGGGCTTTGATCGCGTCTGGGCGGTGGAACATCACTGCCTGAAGTGGTATGCGCACATGAGCGCACCGGAGATTTTCCTGACTTGGGTAGCGGCGCGCACGTCCAAGATTCGCCTAGGGCACGGAGTGGTCTGCATGCCCTTTGGCTACAACCACCCGTTGCGAGTGGCTGAGAGGATTGCCACTTTGGACACCCTCTCTGGCGGCCGGCTGGATGTCGGAGCGGGCCGGGGCGCCACCCTTCAGGAAATGTCGGCTTTTGGAGTGAATCCGGACGACACCTATGCCCAAGTAGAGGAGTCGCTGCAGATCATCTCCCGCTGCTGGCTGGAAGATGAGTTTGAATGGCACGGCACGCTGGACATTTCCCCACACCCTATTCTGCCCCGACCGCAGCAGATGCCCCATCCTCCGCTTTATCTGGCTTGTACCAAGCGGGATACAGTCAAGTTGGCAGCAGATTGGGGAGTCGGCGCCTTGGTCTTGGGCTTTGCCGGGGTTGAAGAAATCCGAACCCTGCGCAAAATTTACGAAGATGCCTTGGCGGCCAGAGACGGCAGCCGCTTTGTGTCGCAGCAGGTCAATACCCATTTCTCAGCCCTGTGCCCCACCATCGTGCTGGACGACCGCGAGCAAGCCTATCGTATTGGCGCCCGCGGGCAGCGCTTCTTTGCCGAAGCCATTATGCACTGGAACATCGGCACGCCTGCGCCAAGAGCGGGCAGCGCAGATGAGGACGTGTTTGAGGAGTTGGAGAAATCCAAGGAGCGCCTAGTGGCAAAAATAAGTGAAATGCAAATCCCCTTCAACCCCAACACCACCAGCACGCTCAATATTGACCATGCCTACGGAGACACCGCTGACGCCATCCGCTACATAACTGAACTGCAAGAGGCCGGCGCCGATGAAATCATGTGCATCATGCAAATGGGTACAGTACCCCATGAAGCCATAATGGAGACGATTGAAGCGTACGGCAAGACCATCATTCCCCATTTCCGGAAGTTGGAACAAGCTGAGGCAACCGCAGGAGTTGAGCCAGCCACGACAGTCGAACGAGAGGCAGACGCCAAGCCCAAGCAAGTTGCGGAAGTTTAGGCAGCAACACCAGTTGGGCGAACTGCACAATTAAGAACTGCATAATTAAATCGAGAAAAATAATATCGAGAAAAACTGAAACTCGCTCAACAGTTGGCAAACTAAACTACTAAGTACCTACCAACCTTAAAAGGAGGTAAAAATGAAAATGGTAACCGCGGTTGTGCGGCCGCATCAAGTTGAGACCATTAAAGAAGCTTTGCAGCAAATTGATGTTCAAGGTATGTCCGTTTTTGAAACGCAAGGATTTGGGAGACAAGGGGGGCACACTGAGACTTACCGAGGTACAGAGTATCAAATTTCTTTTACGCCGAAATCAACCATTGAAATTGTCATTGACGACGACTCGGTTGATAAAGTCATAGACACTATCGTCAACTCGGCCCGCACAGGCAAGATAGGCGATGGCAAAATTTGGGTATCGCCCGTGGACCGGCTGATACGCATCCGCACCGGGGAGGAGGGCGACCCGGCTGTCTAGGCGACTTGGTTGGACTTGGTTGTCTAGGCGGCTCGGCAAGTCGGCTGGCCGGCTCGGCTGTTTGGCAGCCCTTAAGTTTGTCAGCCTTCCATTAGGTTCCTTGTGTCATCCCAAGTGTTCATTAAGCTCATAGGCGCAGGCAGAAGGGGCTGACAAGTTGATAATTCGCGTGCACTCAGACGGAGGCAATGTCTCCGTCTTAGAACCGGACAACTTCAAAGCCTTTCACATAGAGACCGACGGACTAGACGTACGCCAAGTAGCCAAAGCCCTAGGCGACTGCGGCTACGAAAAAGGCGACGGAGTTCACATTTGGATCTCCAAGGCAGCTGTTCGCCAGTGGGTGGGAGAGCGAGACGCTGCTTGGGCTGAAAATTTTGAGGGCATGCTGAGCTTCGCCCAAAAACACGGCTGGATAAATGAGGCTGGCACGCACGTTCAAGCCCATATTGAATGGCCCAACAGCGACATCCAAGGCCCTGTGAGGGCTTGGCAGATGCCACTTGAGAGGGGCAACCTGTGGGAGTTATTGGAAGCGCGGGTCGCCGCTACTCCCAACCAGGAAATGATGGCTGACGACCAGGGCAGGAGGATAACTTTCAGCGACTACAAGCAGCGTGTCGAGCAGATGGCAGCAGGCTTCGCTTCGGAGCCATTCAATCTGAAAGCTCAAGATGTCGTGTCGTGGCAGCTGCCGACCTGGGTGGATTCTGTGGTGCTGGCAGCAGCCCTCAACCGCATCGGAGTAATCCAAAACCCTATCATTCCGATCTACCGGGAACGCGAAGTGGGTTTTTGTACGCGCCAAGCCCACAGCAAGCTGCTGATTGTGCCCGGCAAGTGGCAGGGATTTGACTATGAGGCGATGGCCAATTCCATTGCAGCCCAAAGCGACCACATAGGCGTGCTGGTAGCCACGCCGGACAATTTCCCCGAAGGCAATCCAGCCAAGCTCCCAGCGCCTCCTGTAGCACCAACTCCAGGTGAACCCCCGCCGATGCGCTGGCTGCTCTACACTTCTGGCACGACGGCCGACCCCAAGGGGGCTCGCCACACCGATTCTTCCATAGCGGCTATCTCCAAGGCGATGGGGCAGCGCCTGCAGTGCACGCCCGAAGACAAGTCAATTCTGGCTTTCCCCTTTACTCACATCGGCGGCATCACCTGGCTGTTCTCTGCTCTGCAATTCGGGGTGCGCAACTTGCTGACCGAAGCTTTCGCTGGCCAAACCACCGTAGATTTCATGGCCAAAGAAAAAGTTACCATGGCGGGCTCGGGCACTCCCTTCCATCAGGTGTATCTGAACATCCAGCGCCAGCAACCCGACAAGCCTATCTTTGAGCATGTGCGCTGTTGCCCAGGAGGAGGTGCACCCAAGCCGCCTCAAATGCATTACGACATCAAAAACGAGCTCGGCGGTGTGGGAGTGGTCTCAGGTTGGGGTTTGACTGAAGCCCCTATCTTGTCGATGGGCTCGGTGGATGACCCCGATGAAAAGCTGGCCCAGACAGAAGGGCGCCCCATGCCGGGAGTTGACCTGCGCGTGGTGAAACACGACGGCAGCTTGGCTGAGCCCAATGCAGAAGGAGAATTGCGTGCCAAGGCCCCACAGCTCATGTTGGGCTATTTGGATGAAAGCCTGAATGCAGAAGGCTTTGACGAGCAGGGCTATTTCCGCACGGGCGATTTAGGGATGATGGACGAAGACGGCTATGTCATTATCACCGGGCGACTGAAAGACATAATCATCCGACATGGCGAGAACATTTCAGCCAAGCAGATTGAGGACTTGCTTTATGAACATCCCCAGGTGGAAGACGTGGCTGTGATTGGTTTGCCCGATAAGGCTACCGGGGAGCGCGCTTGTGCCATTGTTTCCACTCCCGAAGGGGCAGAATCGCTGACCTTTCAAGCGATGCAAGATTATTTGTCTTCCAAAGGTCTGCGCCGACAAGCACTGCCTGAGCAGTTGGAACACGTTGACGAAATTCCCAGAAATCCCAGCGGTAAAATCCTGAAGCAAGACCTGCGCAACAGCTACCAGGACAAGCCGTTCAAGAGATGAGCTTTGAGGTAGTGAGTTTTGGAAATGGCAGGTGCAGCAAACTTCCAACATAGAAAGGAATCAACATGAGAGCAGCCGTTCTGCAAGCCGTAGGAGACAAACATCTTGATTTGTGTTATGACATAGAGATGGTGGAGCCAACCAGCCATGAGGTGGTCGTGAGAATTACCCACACCGGAATCTGCCACTCTGACGTTTCAGCCATGAACGGCACCATCCCCCAAGATGTTCCTTGTGTGCTAGGGCACGAGGGTGCTGGCGTGGTGGAAGCTGTCGGCTCAGAGGTCACGGCCACCCAGCCGGGTGATCATGTCATAGCTGTGTGGTCTCCCCCCTGCGGTCAGTGTGAAGTTTGTTTGGTGCACCAAAAGCCAAATCTCTGCTCAGCCATCATGTATCACCCCGACCGCCTGCGCCCGCCCTTCAGCCAAGGAGGCACAGACATAGCAGCCATGGCCCGCACAGGCACTTTTACCGAATATACCGTCTTGTATGAACACGGAGTGGTCAAGATAGACGACGACATTCCGCTGGACATCGCTTCGCTGGTCGGTTGCGGTGTGATGACCGGGGTGGGGGCTGCCATCAACACAGCCAAAGTCCAGCCGGGTTCAAAAGTGGTGGTGTTCGGTGCTGGGGGCGTGGGTGTGTCGGCTATTCAGGGCGCCAGAATTGCCGGCGCAGCTGAAATCGTTGCTGTGGATATCAACGCCGACAAGTTTGACAAAATCAAGGAATTCGGTGCTACACACGCGGTAATCCCGGAGGAATTGGACGATCTGAAGAGCGAGTTGACTAGCGGGCACGGCTTTGACTACGCCTTTGAGTGCATTGGCATTCCTTCGGTCATGCGCACAGCCTATGAGCAGACCCGCCGGGGAGGCACCTGTTGCATCGTGGGTGTGGGACGGCTAGATGAGTTTGTGCAGTTCAACGCCTTTGAATTGTTCTATAACGAAAAGAAACTGATTGGCTCCTACTATGGCGGGGTTGACGCACGGGTTGATTTCCACCGCCTGCTGCGTCTTTGGAGGCATGGTCAGTTGGATTTGGAGGGTATGATCTCCCGTCGGCTCACATTCGACCAGATCAATGACGGCATAGACGCAGTCCGCCGCGGTGAAGTAGTGCGCCAAGTGGTGGAGTTTTAACGTGTCGGCCAACGCAACTGGCAGCGAGGCCAGCTCCGCCGGCGAATCAGCGTCAACCACGGCAGATGGTCGGCTCCGGGCCGACCTTGTTCTGGAGTATCCGTTCAACCGCACAACGGGCGAGATAATCGGGGCCTTTCTGACCGGGCTTCGCGAAGGCGTGATATATGGTGTCAGAACTTCAGACGGTTCAATCATGGCGCCTCCCACCGACTACGACCCCAACACGGCTGAACCCCTGACCGAACTAGTGGAAGTGGGCCCGGCTGGGGAAGTCAAGTCGTGGACGTGGTGCGCTGAGCCACGCCGGCAGCAACCGTGGAATCACCCTTTCGCATGGGCGCTGATTCGTCTTGATGGAGCCCACACCCATATGTTGCACGCGGTGCGAGTTGCCAGCCCAGCCGAGATGCGTATCGGCATGCGAGTAGAGCCTAAATGGAATGCCGAACGTCAAGGTCATATTTGTGACATTGCCTACTTTGAGCCAGTTGCGGGTTAAGGGCCAATGAGCCGAGACAGTGAGGCCAGCCAGTCCGCGACTCCCGCTAGGGCAGCATTGGGCAGGGCAGCATTGGGCTGTCTGTCGCATCCAGCTTCCAAGACCAACTGAAAGGCCAGAACCTGAAAGGCTAGAACACCGATGAGCGCGAAAATCCCCAAACCAACAGCCTTGGCCAAGCCAGTTCAGTTGCCTGAGCGCATAGCTAACGTTGAACAAGTTCGTTCGGTACGCACCCCAATTAGCTTGAATTACGACTTTATCCCCGGCCAAGCCGCCCAAGCCTACTTGACGGCCTTTGGCGAAAAGCGGATCTTGGGACAACGCTCCCCTGTGGATGGAGCCGTCTTTGTGCCGCCCAGAGGTGTTGACCCTCGCTTCGGGGTGGCTACAACTGAATACGTCGAGTTGCCCGACAAGGGGCACATCGGCTCATTTTGCGTAACTCAAGTTCCTATTCCCGGTAGGGACGACTTGGAGTTGCCCTACATCTCAGCCTGGATTTTCCTAGACGGAGCTGATATAGGCTTTATCGGGTTGGTAGGTGAATGCGACACAGCGGATTGTCGCATTGGCATGAGAGTTGAGGCAGTCTGGAAGGATGACGACCAGATTGCCCAAACAGCTGAAAACATCAAATGGTGGCGGCCCACGGGCGAACCGGATGTTGCGTTTGACCAAGCCGGTGGGCGCGGTTTTGCTGCCCGTCAAGCGGCTCGCGCTGATGGCACCGGCCATGCCAGCCAGCCCAATAGCGCCAACCCCGCCAGCCAGTAAATTCCCCAGCCAAAAGTACAAGCAGGTGAGATAGATGAGAGACATAGCCATCGTGGCAACTTCCATGGTCCAAACTTTAGCGATGGACACTGACACTGAAGTTGAGTTCATGGTGCCGGTCATCAGCGACGTCAAACGCCAAGTGAGCATGGAAGCCCAAGATTTCGGCTTCATCTGCTCAGGCAGCAGCGATTTTTTAGCTGGGCAGGCTTTTTCCTTCGTGCATACTCTGGACGCTGTCGGAGCGGTGCCCCCCATCAGCGAAAGCCATGTGGAGATGGACGGTGCCTGGGCGCTTTATGAAGCCTGGGTAAAGCTTCAGCTTGGAGAAGTTGACACAGCCCTCATCTACAGCTATGGCAAGACTTCGCCCGGCTCGCTGCGAGACGTGCTGGCCACGCAGCTAGACCCTTATTACGTAACCCCGCTTTGGCCTGATGCCCATTCGCTAGCGGCGCTGGCGGCCAGAATAGGCTTGGAATCGGGCCAATTTACCGCCACGGACATGGCCGCAGTTGCCGCCAGAAGTTTGCGCAACGCCACAGATAACCCGCTGGCCGTGCGCTCAGCCAAAACCCATCCCAATCTCACCACCGCTGAAAATATCCTGGCCGAAGCTGAAGTCGTCCCACCGCTACGGGAGTTGGACTGCGCCATAGATGTGGACGGCGGCGTAGCAGTGGTCATAGCTGCTGAGGATGAAGCTAGGCGCCTGTGCGATCGACCTGTCTGGATACGAGGTATCGACCACCGCATAGACGCGCAAAATATCGGTGCCCGCGACCTGACCCGGTCTGAGTCGGCAGCCAAAGCCGCCGCCCAAGCTGGAATGGCCAACGGCTGCTTCAACGGCGAGAAGTTGGATTTCATCGAGTTTTACGCCCCTTACAGCTACCAAGAGTTGATCCTGCTGAGCGAGTTGGGTCTGATAGATGAACTGGGTTTGTCGGCCGACGGGTCCGGCGGGGCTAACGGAGACGACTTCATCAACCCGTCTGGAGGCGTCTTGGCGGGGCACACCATGATGGGTTCAGGCTTGATGCGCCTAGCCGAAGCCAGCCAGCGAATATCTCAAGGCAAAGGTGACAGGGCGCTGGCGCATGCCACGTCTGGGCCTTTGCTGCAGCAAAACCTAATCTGCGTTTTGGAGGGCGAGTAATGGGCAAAGAACGCTGTGCCGTAATCGGCATCGGACAGACCAAATACGCCTCAACCCGTGGCGATGTCTCTATGGCGGGGTTGGTGCGCGAGGCCGCCTACAGGGCTCTGGAAGACGCCGAGATGACTTGGCAAGACATAGATGCGGTGGTGCTGGGCAAGGCACCCGACTTTTTTGAAGGCGTGATGATGCCAGAGTTGTTCTTGGCTGATGCGCTGGGCTGCGCGGGCAAACCCATGCTTCGCGTCCACACGGCTGGTTCGGTGGGCGGTTCAACTGCTCTGGTGGCAACTACTTTGGTTCAGGCTGGCATTCACGACAGAGTTCTGCTGGTGGGCTTTGAGAAGCAGTCGGAATCCAACGCTATGTGGGCGCTGTCTTTGCCCCAGCCGTTTTCGGTGTCGATCAACGCTGGCGCAGGCGGGTATTTTTCGCCGATTATACGTCAATACATGGAGGTGTCCCAAGCCCCTGAACTGATCGGCTGCCTAGTGGCTTTCAAGGATCGCCAGCACGCCTTGAAAAATCCCTACGCCCATCTCCACCAGAAGGATCTGACGTTTGAACAGGTGGTGGATTCGCCCATGTTGTGGGAGCCCATCCGCTACAGCGAAACCTGTCCGTCTTCTGACGGCGCTTGTGCCATGGTCTTGGGCAACGAAGCCACAGCTGATGCCGCTGACAAGCCCGTAGCTTGGGTGCAGGCCACAGCCATGCGGTCAGAAGCCAACAACTTCCCTGGGCGCAACGATGTCAGCCCGTTAGCCAGCCGCCAGTGTGCCCAAGATCTCTACCGACAGGCTGGCATTCAAAACCCACGTGCTGAAATTGACATGTTGGAGATGTATGTGCCATTCAGTTGGTATGAGCCGATGTGGCTGGAGAGCTTGGGTTTTGCCGAGGATGGTCAGGGTTGGCGTCTGGTGGAAGACGGCTCCACTCAACTTGACGGCGGCGACCTGCCAGTCAACTGCTCAGGCGGAGTCTTGTCGTCCAACCCCATCGGGGCTTCAGGGACTATTCGTTTTGCCGAAGCAGCTCTGCAGGTGCGTGGCCTAGCTGAAGAGCGCCAAGTTGACGGGGTGCGCCGGGCGCTGGGGCATGCCTACGGTGGCGGAGCTCAGTATTTTGCCATGTGGATAGTGGGATCCGAAAAGCCTTGAGCAAAAAATCCAGGGGGATTCAATCCAAGGGGGTTGAAACTCAGCCGCCAGTCCAGTCGCAAGCTCAGCCGGCTGGCATTGCCCAACCTGCACAGCCTCCGCCAGACCCGCAAGATATTCCCGCCCAGCATGCCAGAAGCAAAGCTGCGTCGGTGTTCTTCGGTCTGCTGTTGGTTGTGGTGGTGCTGGCTGTGCTGATTATCGTGTTCATTGTGCGCTCAGATGAAGAATTCGAAGGCAGTCTGGAAGCTTTTTGTGTGCTCTTGGATGACGATTCGGCTACTTCTGAAGGCGAGCCTAACTATGAGGCTCTGGTGGAAGTGGCGCCCAAGGAGATTCGCCCTTCGGTGCAAAAACTTCAAGATACGTCCAAAGAAATCAGCGTTCTGGAGCAAAGCGATGATCTCGCTGCTTATTTTGCGGCTGCTTTTGACCGCGGGGCAGTGCAAGCTAGGCGTGATTTGGATTCCTATGCTTTCAGAGAATGCGATATTGAAGTGTCTGAGTTTGTCATGCGCCAAGATATCAGAGACTACATCAACGAGCGCTTCGCCAATCCCAGTTGGGCTGTTTCCGCGGAGTTGGATCTCACGGTTGTGGACGGGGTGCTGCATGGCCTGTCGGTGAAGTTAGCTGAATCTGGCGGTGGTCAGTCAGACCCCAACAACGAGACAGCCATAGCAGCGTGTCGGGCCTACGATGAATATCTGAGCGACCATCTGGTGCCTGGGCCTCTGGAGGTCAGCCAAGACCAGGCGGGCGAAGTTGTAACTGTCGGCACGCCAGACCGAAACACTGCCTGCGAGTAAAGCCAAGCCTGCGAGCAAAGTCAAAACCGGCGGCCAAAGCCTTGCCCTGCTGCTCAGCCTGCTAAGGTGTAGTAAGAAGTATAAATTCCCTAGGCAAAAAGGACTACACATGGCCTACAAAGTTATCGTGGATTACGACCTCTGTGAAAGTAACGCCATTTGCATGCAGGTTGCCCCCGAAGTCTTTGAAGTCAGAGATGACGATTTCCTCTATCTTCTGAATGAGACTCCAGGCGAGGAGCACCGTGGCAGGATGGAAGAAGCTGTCAATCGCTGCCCCAAGCAAGCCATCTCGCTGGAAGATCTCTAGATCTCAGACCTCTTGCGTACAGTTGCTATAGTCGGGGGGTCGTTAGCGGGCTTGCGCACTGCTGAGACGCTGCGCAAGGATGGCTTTGACGGGGTCATCCACTTCATCGGCGAAGAAACACATCCGCCATACGACCGGCTGCCGCTCTCCAAGGAGTTGTTGTCTGGCAAGCTGCCCCAGGAGAACATCTCCCTCGTCTCCGATGAAAATTTTGCTGCCTTAGAACTTCAGTTGCACTTGGGCGTCCGCGCGGTTGGCTTTGACGCAGCCAGCAAGCTGGTGAGCTTGGAGACAGGGGAAGAAGTGGCGGCCGACGGCGTTTGCCTGGCCACAGGCGCCCGTCCCCGTCAGCTTGGCGATGACAATCCCCAAGGCGTTTACGTCCTAAGGACGCTGGAAGACTGTCTGGCGCTCAAAGCTGAATTTGCCGTTCAGCCCCGAAGAGTCGTGGTGGTGGGGGCTGGCTTTATCGGCGCGGAGGTGGCTGCCACAGCTAGAGGCTATGGCTTGGAAGTAACTATGGTGGAGCTGTTGGAAGTCCCGCTGAGTCGTGTCTTGGGCGAAAAAATGGGACAGGTCATGGCAGATATTCACCTTGAGCAGGGGGTTGACTTGCGCGTGGGTGTGGGGGTGGAGGGGTTGAACAGCAAAGCCGACGGCAGAGTCGGCTCGGTCAAGCTCACAGATGGCGTAGAAATTCCGGCCGACGTGGTGGTGGTCGGCATAGGGGTGATTCCCAACACAGAGTGGTTAGAAGGTTCCGGACTGACCTTGGAGAACGGCATCGTCTGCGATGAAACTTTGCTGGCAGCGCCGGGTGTGGTGGCTGCGGGAGACGTGGCTCGCTGGCCCAATCGTCGCTTTGGAGAGATGATGCGGGTGGAGCATTGGGATAACGCCATCGAACAAGGCATCGCCGCCGCCCGCCGCCTGATGGCAGGCCCAGGGCAAGAGCGACCGTTTGAACCTGTGCCTTGGTTTTGGAGTGACCAGTATGACCGCAAGCTTCAGTTGGCAGGCATTCCTTCGCCCCAAGGGGAGGTGGAGGTAGTTACAGGCTCGCTGGAAGAGAGGCGCTTTGCCGCCCTATATGAAAAGGACGGGAAAGTTTCGGGGGTTTTGGGGATGAACCGACCCCGCCATGTCATGAAATATCGTCAGCTCATTGTGGATGGAGTTGGTTGGGATGACGCCTTGGAGTTTGCCAGCACACAGGGCTAGACGTGCCAGGCCTAGGGGAGGAAGTTGGATGTGCCAATCCTAGTTGCGAGGGCTGGGCTGTTCCCCGCCCACCAGACAAAACCAAGCCCCAAGTTTGTTTTGGCAAGCCGTTCTAAAGCCGGCATTTACCTTTAACATCTCCAAATGCTGCGCGATCATTTTTTCGGCTTGCGGCACTCGATGCATTGTCAGAAACGTCTCAACATCATGGGGCATCTGAGATAGACCGGTCACGCCTTCCAACATGCGGCCAATGCTGTTGGAGGGAAACTTAGCCGACATCTCACCCCAGTGCTGCTTGACGAATTGCCATGCCATCTCGCCCAGACGGCGATGCTTCAAAGCTGCTCGTAACAGGTAGGGGGCATCCTGGGTTCTCACGTCAGAACTCAATGAAAGTTCTAGAGTTCTGGCGAATTCGGCTTCATGGGGGAAAAGAGCCAGTGCATTCAAGTAGCGGTCTTTTTCCTGGGGTGAGTTTGCGTTGGCGTAACGCTCAAGCGAGGTTTCAAAATCAGCGGTCTGGCCGTAGCTGGCTACAGCGCGGATAGCTTCAACTTGTATATCGGCAGACAAGTCAGCGGACTTGAAATTTGCTCCGACTTGGCTTCTGGCCCAATCCAGCAGGTGACGGTCGCCTCCAAGAATGGTCAACCCCCCAAACAGGCGAGCCAAGACTTCTGGCTGATTGCTGGCGGTGGGTGTTGCAGGCTTGCCGGTGTCAGAGTCCGGCTCCGTTGGCACTGCGGGCGCGCCGGTGTCAAAGTCTGGCCTCGCGTTCTCCGCAACTCCACCAAGTCGTTCAAACTCAGGTTGAAATAGAGCCTTGAACCACTGCTGTGCCGAGGCTTCAGCCCAATCTGGCAGAATGTGTCTCAAAGACTGGCAGATGCCCAAAACTCTGGTCCAGACAGCCAGGCTTGTTTCAGTCTTAAAGCCCGATAGCAGCCGCAAGAAGGCAGCCAGGTCAAACTTGTTGCTCAGCAGCAGCGCCCAAGCATCATCCAGCAAGATGAAACGCTCAGAAGGTGTCAGATCGTCTCTAGCTGTCTGAAGTGGATTAGCTCCCCTGTAACCACAGCGGATAAAACTATCTCCGCCTGAATTAGGCAATATCCACTCGGTGTCCGCTGGCAGTGAAAGCTCTAGGGAACTTTCAGACATCAGCAGATGCCTGGTTAGCCGCGGCGAGTTGGGCTGGGCTGGGCGCGGCACGGCGGGTTGTGGCTGTGACGGGTTGGGCTGAGCCGGCCGCGACAGGTTGGCATTGCTGGGTGGCTGGTTGTGACTGAGCACCAACGGTATTTGCCAGTTTTGCGTGGAGACGGCTTGGTCGGCTTCGTCAGGTTTGGCTTCGGGGAGATAGCAAAAGCGCTCCTGGGTCAGCCGCCAAGTGGTGTCGTCAAGTTGTTCCACCCATACAAGAGGGAAGCCCGCTGCATAAATCCAAGAGTCCATAGTCTGACCTACAGGCACAGCCGAAATCTCCTCCAGAGCAGCCCACAAATCCGCGGTGTCGCAGTTGCTATAGGCATGCTCGCGCAGGTAGTGCCGAATGGCATCCCTGAATATTTCAGGGGTGAGAAACTGCTCCAGCATTCTGACTACCGCGGCGCCCTTTTCGTAACTCAGCAAGTCGTACATGCCTTCGGCTTCGTCGGGGGTGCTGACCGGGTATTCAATAGGGCGTGTCTGGTGCAGCCCGTCCACTTCCATAGCGGCAGCCCGAGACAGACAGAACAACTCCCAGCGCTTCCATTCAGGTTCAAAGGCATCGCACACCAACAACTCCATGAAAGTAGCAAAGGCTTCCTTCAGCCAGATGCCATTCCACCAGCTCATGGTTACGAGGTTGCCGAACCACATGTGAGCTAGTTCATGGGCAATAACGTCACAAGCCCGTATCTGCTCCTGTGTGGCTGAAGTTGCCTCATCCAGCAGCAACAAAACCTCCCTGAAGGTTACGCACCCCACATTTTCCATAGCTCCAAATGCGAAGTCAGGGGCAGCTATCAAGTCCAACTTGTCGCCCAGATAGGCAATGTCAAAATATTTGGTCAGGAACTTCAAGGAAAAATCTGCCACTTGCTGCGAGAAATGGCAGAGATGTCCCTGGTCAGGAGGGTGAACTATAGCCAGGGGTATGGTTCCGTGTGTTGTATTGACAACTTGGACGGCTGACCGCTCCAGTGGGCCAACTACAAAAGCCAAAAGATATGGGGAGATGATTGGCGTTGAGGCAAATGCGACAGTTTTTTTGGCGGCGACGGTAGCAGCAACGGCGGGGGCCTCGGCATCGCTGTCGGAGCTGCCCTCGGTTTTCGCCTCGGTCTCAGACACTGCTTCCATAGAGGAAACCGCCAGCAAGTCTTTCTCAACAGTCAGTTTGAGCGCAAAGGCAGCTTTGAAATCTGGTTCGTCCCAGCACGGGAAAGCCCGGCGAGCATTGGTGGATTCAAATTGCGTGATGCCCAGACGTTGTGTCTGGCCGGCTTGGTCTTTGAATGTGCTTAGATAAAAACCCTTCAGTTGGTCGTTCAGCACGCCAGTGTATTCGCAGTTGAGCAAATACTGCCCCGGTGAGATGGGCTCAGACGGAGTGAAGATTACCCGTTCGTTGGTGGCGTCAAGGCCGACTGTGAGCGGCTGAGATGCGCCTAAAGGTGGCACCGTTTTTTCGGCTGCCGCTTGCCCGGCCAAATACAACTCGGCTGAAGAGATATCCAAATCGGCTGAGTTCAAGACAATAACCGACGTCTCCTCAAGCACCTCAATGGTTATTTCAACCCTGCCTTTGAAACAAGCTTGGTCCAGGTCGGTCTCCAAGGCTATGTCATAGCGCTTCGGCAGGATTGCCCTAGGGAGCCTTACGCTGCCGCCCCCGTTGCCAGCCGGGGCGCCGCCACCGCCTTTGTCAATCTCGCTGGCCCCGCCAGCCCCGCCAGCTTGATTTGAGTTGGTGTTGTCTGCAGCAATCATCTCTCAAATAGGGTAATCTGATAAAGCACCTACAAAGGGTGGACACCAGCCAAGAGGCAGCTTCTATCTAAAAGGGTTTTAATCTAAAGGGTAGAGCCGCCTGAAGCATTTGTCTCCTCAAAAAATTTTGTCTTCACAAAACATCCATAACGCCAAACACTACGACGTAGTTGGCATAGGCAACGCCATGGTTGACATTCTCAGCCGCGAAGCAGAAGCTTTCATTGGCGAACATCAGCTCAACAAAGGCAATATGACGTTGGTGGCTTTGGATCGCTCTAATTTCCTTCGTTCCGTCATTGGCCCCAGTCACATGGAATCTGGCGGGTCGGCTGCCAATACCATTGTGGGCGTGGCGGATTTAGGTGGCAGGACTGGTTTCATCGGCAAGGTCGGAGTTGATGAGCTAGGGCAGGTTTTCAGGGAAGACATACGAGCTGCCGGCGTTACCTTTGATGTGCCGTCCGCTGTGAAAGAGCTAGTCGGAGGCCAGGGGGATTTGGCCACGGCCAGGTGCATCATCATCGTTACTCCCGATGCGGTGCGCACCATGAATACCTACCTGGGGGCGGCAGCCTATCTGTATCCAGACGACATTGACGCCAATCTGATCGCATCTGCCAAAGTGCTCTACTGCGAGGGCTACATATGGGATGTCCCCATCACTAAACAAGCCATCAGAGGAGCCATTGACATCGCCCGTCGCGCCGATACCGAAATTTCTTTCACCCTGTCTGACACCCGCTGCGTCAGCCGCCATCTGCGGGAGTGGCATGAGTTGCTGGACGGCTCCATTGACATACTCTTTGGCAACGAAGCCGAGTTGGCTGAGTTGACCGGGGCGACTAGTTTGGCCGAGTCGGTGGAAATAGTGCGACAAAAGTGCAAGGTCGTCTGCGCTACCCGTGGCAAACATGGTTCTCTGGTTGTCACCCAAGATGAGATAATTGAAATCGCGCCGTACGCAGTGCCAGTTCGGGTTGACACCACTGGTGCGGGCGACATGTATGCTGCCGGCTTTCTCTACGGCTACACTGCGGGGTTGGACTTGGAGCTTTGCGGGCGGCTGGCTTCGGTGGTGGCAGGTGAGATTATCACCCAGCACGGAGCCCGCTATGAAAAGGACTTGGTCGGGCTTGTGGAGCGGGAGTTGGGTATCAACTGTGGAGACCTAGCTGATAGGTTGGTGCCCCAAGGCGCTTTCAGCTCAGCCAGCCAGTCGCTTCAGCCCACCGGTCAATTCAGCCCAACCAGCCGACCAGATTTGAACACCTAATCGGGAGACAGCCAGCCATGTCCAAGCCGCAGAACTCAAGGCGAAACTCTAGTATCAGAAATCCTTACCTAATTGCCAAGGGGGTGGGAGCGCAGTTGGCGGACATGTGGGGCCGACATGACGTGGCAGTGGTTCTGGGTTCAGGCTGGGGAGATGCCGTGGCGGCCTTGGGAGAAATGCGCCAGGAGGTGCCGGCGGCCAACTTGCCTGGCTTTGCGGCTCCGACGGTGGAAGGCCATGGCGGCAGCCTGGCTTCGCTGGCGGCAGGCGACAAGCGCGTGTTGCTATTCAAAGGCAGGGTTCATCTCTATGAAGGGCATTCTCCGCACGCTGTGGTTCATGGCATTCGAGTGGCTGAAGCTGCTGGCTGCGGTGCCGTGATTTTGACCAACGCCGCCGGCGGCCTCAACCCGGCTAACCCGCCAGGTTCCCCGGTGCTCATTTCCGACCACATCAACATGACGGGGCTTTCCCCTTTGAGCGGGCCGCCGCCCCTGCCTCCCCGCAACGTCAGGTTTGTGGATTTGACCGAGGCGTATTCGCTGCGCCTGCGGGAGTTGGCCAGACAGGTCGACCCCCAAGTAGCCGAGGGTGTGTATGCGGGTCTGTGCGGGCCTCATTTTGAAACCCCCGCCGAGATACGTATGCTGGCAACTGTCGGCGCCGATATGGTGGGCATGTCAACCGTGTTGGAATGTATCGCAGCCAGACATCTGGGCATGGAAGTTCTGGGCGTGTCGCTGGTGACCAATCTGGCAGCGGGTTTGAGCGGCCAGCCGCTAGACCACGAAGAGGTGCTGAGCACGGGAAGCGAAGCCGGGGGCAGAGTGGGTTCGCTGCTGCGTGGCGTGATTGACAGGCTCTAGGGATTTCTTTAGGTGTCTTCCGCGGAGGATTCATCTCTCAAACGCAAAGCTGAAGCCTGGCTTGCAGCCGACCCAGACCCTGAAACACGCTTTGAATTGGAGGAGTTGCTGGGGCGTGTCGGCACCGGTGAGTTACCCGAGCGCGCTGCCTCCACCGCCGAGCTAGCAAGCAGATTCAGCCAGAGCCTGAAGTTTGGCACGGCTGGCTTGCGGGGTGCCTTGGGATCTGGCCCGAATCGCATGAACCGGGTGGTAGTGCGCCAAACCACGGCTGCCTTGGTGTCGGTGCTTCAAGAGTTGCTCGGCCACGCCCCGACCATCCAACCCCCAACCATAGCTGTCGGCTATGACGGGCGCCGGAACTCAGATGTCTTTGCCCGCGATGCCGCTCAAGTTGCCTCGGCCCTAGGTGCCAATGTCTGGCTGATAGAAGGTGTTATTCCAACTCCTGTGTTGGCGCGCCTGACGCTGCATCAAGGCTGCCATGCAGGTGTCATGATCACAGCCAGCCACAACCCCCCACAAGACAACGGCTACAAGGTCTATTGGCTAGACGGGGCTCAGATCGTCCCCCCGCACGACAGAGCCATAGAACAAGCCCGCACGCAAATCGGTCTGCTGCCGGCTGATTTGGCGCAGCTGGGCACCGGCGACAGCGGCCGGCAGCCAGGCGAGGTGACATCCATTCCCAGCCAGCAAGCCATCGGCGAATACGTGCGCACCACAGCCGAAGGTCTAGGCAAGCTCTTGCCAACCGACCAATTCACTGCCAAAGCTCCGAAGTGCGTCTATACCCCGCTGCACGGGGTGGGCTGGGCAACACTCAGGCAGTTATTTGAGGCGGTCAACTTGCCTGTGCCTGTGGTTGTGCCAGCCCAATCTTTGCCTAGCGATTCGTTCCTAACCGTCGCATTCCCCAACCCGGAAGAGCCCGGCACCTTGGATATGGTTTTGGCTTTGGCTGCCGAGGTGGAAGCTGACGTTGTGCTGGCCAACGACCCTGATGCCGACAGGCTGGCCGTAGCCCTGCGCCAACCGGACTCGCCTCAGCGCCAGCCCAACTCGCCCCCACAATTCAGAGTGTTGTCTGGCAACGAACTGGGCGTGCTGTTCGCAGACGGGCTGCTGGGCTTGTCGGGTGAAGGGGCGAAAGACTGCTTGGTCGGCACAACTATAGTATCGGCGCCACTGCTGGAGAAAATGGCTGTGGCCTGCGGAGCCAAATTTGGCGAAACGCTCACAGGTTTCAAGTGGCTGGCGCGCCTTGGCGACCACCAGCCGCAGAAAATGCTCTTCGGCTATGAAGAAGCTTTGGGTTATTCGGTGCTGCCAGAGTTGGTGCGAGACAAAGACGGCATTTCAGCTGCTGTCTTGTTTGTTTTGCTGATGCAATTTTGGACTGAGGCAGGCACCACCCCTGCTGAGCGGCTCCGAGAGCTGGCTGCCCAACACGGACTTCACTTGAGCAGCCAACTCAGCTTCCGCTACGAGGGGGATTCAGCCACCAAAACAATGGCTGCCATCATGGGTTCGCTCCGCTCCGATCCGCCACGCTCCATCGGATCAGTGAAAATAGTTGCGGGGCGAGATTATGCCGAGTTGCCAGAGGGGGATTCGGATGACTCGACGGGCGGCTCAGGTGAGGCAGCCGGCGACCCACCAGCCGACTCAGCTGCCGGTCAGCCAGTCAGTTCACCCGGCGGCTCCCCTGCCGACAGAGTCAAGCCAGCCAATGTGTTGACTTATTACCTTCAAGATGGCTCCAGGATAATCCTGCGCCCCAGCGGCACAGAACCCAAACTGAAGGTCTATCTGGAAGTGATTGCTCCTGCCGGCTCCTCAGCCCCGCAATCTCAAACCACAAGCGAAAGCCAATTCCAGGATTGGCAGGCGCAAGCCGAAAGGCAACTTGAGGTTTTGTCTGAAGGGGTCAAACAACTCATCGCCCAGCGTGGAGTTGCGCCGGCACCATGATCGGCTGTGTCGGGGACGCATTCTTGGATGTGTCTGTGCGTCTGGAGGAGCCTCTGAAGCCTCAAACCGATACCACTGCCAACATACAAACCCGACAGGGCGGCAGCGCGGCCAACGTTGCGGTGGAAGCAGCCAGGCTATGTGGCAGCGCAAAATTCATTGGCGTAATAGGCGCCGATTTATTCGGCCAGCAAATTTCGGCAGAGCTAAGCCAAAAGGGAGTTGAAGTGTGCGGGCCCAGCACTGGCAGAACTGGCTGCATAGTTGCGCTGCTGAATGAACGAGGTGAAGCGTCAATGCTGTCTGACCGGGCAGGCGCAGCTCAGATGTCTAGCTGGGAGCCGAATTGGCTGGAGGGGCTGAAAGCCCTGCACGTAACTTCCTATGCGTTTTTTGCAGAGCCGCTGGCGACGGCAGCGCGTGAGTTGCTGGTGGCTGCTGCCCAAGCTGGTGTTTTGACAAGTGTGGATGTCTCATCTGTGGGGGGAGTGCAGCAGTTTGGATTGGCTAGGTATGCGGGTATGTTGAGGGAGTTGCCCGTTGATGTCTTGTTGCCCAACGCCGCCGAAGCAGCGCTGTTGGCTTCTGAAGTGGAATTGCCAAGTCTGGCTGATGTGGTGGTGACCAAACAGGGTGCAGGTCCGACCTTGTTGCACCAAGGCACCAGGCTTGAGCAGTTTCCGCCGTCACAGCTCACAGAAGTTGTCGACACAGTCGGAGCTGGAGACGCTTTTGCCGCCGGTCTGCTAGTGGCTAGGGCGGTGGAGGGGCGAAGCTGGCCCGAGGCTGTCTTGGCTGGTCAAGAGGCGTCTGCTAGTTTGCTTCGTCAGAGGACTCAAAGCAGAACCGCCAAGCGCTAGAAAATCGTTTAGGCAGAAAATCTTTGGGTGTGGCCAGTCCTATGAAAGCAGAAACTAGCTCACAGGAGGTGGTGTCCTCGCCGACCGCGACTGGCTCGCAGGGGGTGGCTGGCCCACGGGTCGTAATTGCGCCACAGGTTGCTAAAGCCCTGAGGTCGGGGCAACCCGTCGTGGCTATGGAATCAACGGTCTATAGCTCTTTGGGGTTGCCCCAGCCGGCTAATCTCCAGGCGTATGCCCAAGCCACTCAAGCAGTTGAAAGCAAGGGTGCGGTCGGAGTTGTTACAGCCGTGGTGGAAGGCGAGGTGAAGGTTGGGCTGACTCCAGAGGAGTTGTCTGGTGTGCTGGGAACCAGCCGGTCGCAAGATGTTGTCCAGCCCCAGGGCACAGCTACTCAGCTCCAAAGCACCGCCGCGCCAACCCAAACGGCCGCCGCCCCATCCGTCAGAAAAGTCAGCTTGGCCGACCTGCCCATTGCCGTAGCTCAGAAGTGGAAGTTGGGCGCAACCACGGTTTCAGCTTCGCTGGCTATCGCGCACCAGGCTGGCATTAAAGTCTTTGCCACCGGTGGTATCGGAGGTGTCCACCGAGAAAACCCAGATGATGTCAGCGCCGACCTTCTTGCCCTGTCCAGATACCCCGTGGCTACGGTTTGTTCAGGCGCCAAAGCCTTCTTGAATTTGCCAGCTACGTTGGAACGCCTGGAGACTTTGGGAGTAGCTGTGGTTGGCTATCAGACTCACCAGTTTCCAGCGTTTTGGAGCCGCGAGTCCGATCTTTTGGTGCATCACCGTGTGGATACCCCTTCTCAAGCTGCAGAAATCGTGAGACAACTGGGCCCCGCCGCGGTGCTGTTTGTGGTGCCACCCCCAGCCGATGCGGCTTTGGCTTGGTCTGAGGTGGCGACAGCAGCAGAGTCGGCCTTGGAAGAAGCCAAGCGGCAGGCTGTCCAAGGGGGTGCGGTAACGCCTTTCGTCTTGGAGCAAATTAGCCAAGCCACCGGTGAAAAGACGTTGCCAGCTAATGTAGCTCTGGTGGCCAACAACGCTGCCGTGGCTGCCGAAATTGCTGTGCGCCTAGGTGACGGGCAAGGCCCATAAACTGAGGAGCAGCAGTTGGCGCAGTGCCGGCTCAGCGCTTGAAGATCAGCAAGGATTTGGACGCGCTGCCGATGTGTGAAGTGCGGTCGTAGAGATTGGCGTCGGTTACGCCGATGCCGTTGGTGTCAAAGCGCACTACCGATTCAATGCCAATCCAGGGGTCGTCCGACAATGTGTGCAGATAGATAGTCAAGTCTGGATTTATGGACACATGTTGAGTAGCCCCTACCAACCCGCCAGCGCTCATCAAAAAGTCGGCCGTGGTAGCCAGTCTGACAAAAGACGTCAAAGGTTGCCCCGCAACCAAAGGTTTCTCCAGCCGCCACCAACTGACCGAGCGAGGTGAGGCGTAATCTCTTTGGCTGCGGAGTTCAAAGGCAGCGGGGAAGCTGGGCTGGTCAAGTGGAAGGTGGGATATGAGGGAGTTGGTATTCACCCGTCTGGATTCATCCAAAAACTCAGGCACAGCAACAGGCTCTGCGGCCGCTGTTTCGGGAATTAAGTCATCTGAGATTTCTCCGGGGGCACATCTGATGCGCAACACGTTAGCTCTGGCAAGCTCCACGGTTTCATTTGAGTCCCACAGCGAAACCTGCAGCAGTTGGATGCGTTTGCCCTCTCGCACGTGGGTCAGCCTTGGACGAAGCGGTTTCATGGGCACCGAGCGGAACAACTCGGTGGTAATGCGAGCAGGATGCATCGGCACAGCCGCAGGTGCTTGCTCAGCAATATGAGCCGCCAAGCCCACTATTGCACCACCGTGCTGGGCTCCCGCATACCACGGCCCTTGAGCCAAGTGCGTTGGCACATAAAGTTCGCCGTCTTGGTGGAAGATGGCTTCGGCTGGCTCGGCTTCGGTGTGGTCAGCAGTCATTGCACTTCAGTTGAACAGGCACGCAACATCTGAGATAATAGTCTGGCACCTGGCCGCGTTGAACAACGCCCTTTCGCCTATTGCCTCTTGATTCTTTCTGTTCGGGTCGCGCAGAGACCTTTGATAAATGCCTTCCAGCAGCACCGCCATCCTGAAGTTGTAAAGCACCCCGTAATATTGCTGTTCCTGGGGTGTGGGGCGCTGACTGAGTTGATTGAGCTGTCGGAGGCTGAGATACCGCTCCAGCATGGCCTCATAAGGCGGCCACCCACCGCCTGAGCGCATAGACTGCCAAGCTTCACAAAACCCCACAAAATCCAGCAGCGGGTCGCCGATGGTGGCGGTTTCCCAGTCCACAATGGCTGCTACCTTGGCGGGCGGTTCAGGGTGAATGAGCACGTTGAACATGTGATAATCCCCGTGCATGATGGCAGGCGACCACCTCTGGGGCATGTAGGTCTCCAGCCAAGCGCCGGCCGTGGCTAAATCGGGAATATCGCGCCCCTGGTAGCTGGCCAACTGAGCCCCCCAACGTTTCACTTGGCGCTCATGGAAGCCATCAGGCTTGCCGAAGTCGGCCAACCCCACCTGCTGCCAGGCCACATTGTGCAAGGCTGCCAGCGCATCCACCAACGCAAAGGCTAAATCCGAGCGATAGTTTTCCTTTTGGGTGAAAGCCTCGGGCAGTTCTCCAGCGGGCACTATGCCGTTGATTTTTTCCATGAGGTAAAACACACACCCCAACACTTCCAAATCGTCGCACAGGGCTATGGTGTGCGGGTGGGGCACGGGGGTTGAGTCAAGCGCGCTGAGAATGCGAAATTCCCGGCGCATGCCGTCGTTGGCTCGCTCAATGGCTACTGTGGCGGGCCGTCGCAGCACCCAGTTTTTGGGGTTGGGGAGCTTGGGGGCTGGTCGCCCTTCGGCTTGTCGTTCCCCGGCTAGTCGCCTTCCGCTTGGCGACCCTTCGACTTGAATGGAAAACATGACATTGGAACGTCCGCCTGTCAGTGTCTCCGCGGAAATGAGTGCATCACCGCCTGCCGCACTGCCAGCGATTTCGCCGCCCGTGCCGTCGCCAGCCGCATCAACCTCCGCTGACACCAAACCTTCTGAAACCAGCCAGGTTTGAAGCTTTGGCAGATCTAGCAGAGCTGGGTCGTAGGAGTTCATTTGAGGAGTTAGAAAGGTTAGCAGCAGCGAAGGTGGTAATCTGAGTTATCTAAGTCAAGGAGGTTAATATGAATGAGCCAAATAATAGTTCGCCAAATAATAGTCTGGCTGAAGCCACTGCCCGGCGCGAAGCCAACAAAGCTGTCCTGCGGGAAGTCTTTGAAGCCATAGGCACGGGAAACGCCCAGACACTTGCAAAACTATACACGCAAGATTTCATCCTTGAGTTGCCCTATGCCGCGCCTGAGCCAATCAGGGTAGAAGGGCTGGACAATGTAGGCACATATCTGGCTGAAGCTTTGACAACCTTCAAATTCACCCTGACCCTAGGGGAAGTTTACGACCTGACCGACCCCGATGTGCTGATAGCCGAATATACCAGCGAGGGCGAGGTAACCACCACAGGAGTTGCCTACGCCAACAGCTATATCGGGATTTGGCGTTTTCGGGACGGCCAAGTTTGTGGCACGAAAGAGTGGTATAACCCGCTGGTGGCGGCCGAAGCTTTGGCGTCTTAGCTTTAGTCTTCAAGCCATCACCAACCCCGCCCCATCAAGCTAAAACCCTACCCAGTTCCACCCCACCGCTACGACCTCAGAGCTGCCGTCTGAAGCCAAAATGAGTACCCCCACCAAGCGACTAATTGCCGACTACGTGTTGTGCTGCGATGACGACTTCACCATTTATGCGCCAGGCGCTATAGACATACAGGGCAGCAAAATAGCCTGGGTCGGGCCGGCTGGAGAAGCCCCGCCTGCCGCCCCGCCACAAACCATAAAGCTCAGCGGCGTGCTCATGCCTGGGTTGGTCAACACCCACTGTCACACCCCCATGACATTGATGCGCGGAGCAGGCGATGGGCTGGCCCTGCAAGCTTGGCTGGAAGACGTCATGTGGCCCAGGGAAGGCAGGATGACCCCCGAAGACACCCGCTGGGGAATGGTTCTGGGGGCAACTGAGATGCTGCTTGCCGGGGTGACCACCAGTTGTGAAATGTATCTGGACGAAGAAGCTGTGGTGGCGGGCGCCAAGCAAGTCGGCAGTCGACTGGTGATGACTCCAGGAATTGTGCTGGAGTTGCGCCAGTATGCTTCCCTGTCTGCCCGCATAGCTGAAATAGCTGACTATCACAAAGCAGTCCATGATTCTGAGGGGCTGGTAACCGTTGGCATTGCACCTCACTCAGCCTATATTTTGGGCGTAGAAGGTTGCGTGGAGGTCAGCCAGGCTGCCCAGGAGCGCGATATGTTGCTCCACATTCACATTGGCGAAACTTCTTCTGAGGCAGCTGAGTTGGAGGAGAAATATGGCACCAGCGTGGTGCAAGTGCTGGCCGACCACGGTGTTTTTGAAGCCCAGACGTTGTCAGCCCACAGCATCTGGCTGAGCGATCAGGATTTAGACAGCTTTGCTGAGTTCAATGTGGCGGTGGCGCACTGCCCAGTCAGCAACATGAAGCTGGGTTCTGGAGTGGCTAGGGTGCTGGACATGCTCAAACGTGGCATCACGGTTGGTTTGGGGACGGACGGCCCCGGCTCCAACAACACCCTAGACCTCTGGGAAGAAGTCAAGCTGGCGCCGATGCTGGCTCGCATCGCCACCGCAGATGCTTCAAGCCTGAATTCGCAAGAAGTCCTCAAGATGGCTACCAGTCAAGGGGCCAAGGCGGTGGGGCTGAACGAGGTGGGTTCGCTTGAGCCTGGCAACTTTGCCGACATTATTCACATCTCTTTGGACACGCCCAGCTTCACACCAATCTGCGATACCAGCGACCTAGTGGCTCACTTGGTGTGGTCTGGCGGCAGTCGTGATATAACAGATGTCTGGGTGGCGGGCGAGAGGGTTGTGCGTGATGGCCAATGTCAGACTGTTGACTTAGACCAAGCCCGCCATGAAGTCCAGCAGCGAGCTGTTCGTTTGGCAAGCTAGGCGTGGGGTTGTTGAAAAGAAATAAGTAACATAGCTAGGCCGCTAGGCGGGATGAGCAGGGCATCACCTTGCAGACCTTGATTGTTACGGCTGTGTTGGTGTTGATGGCTGTGGCAGCCGGGGTGATCATCGTCGCCATCACCAATAGCTCGTCCGACGATTTGGAGGAGCAGTCCCAGGATTTGGAAGGCCGGTGCGCCCCGTGGGAAATCCACGCCCCTGTCCTGGAGGCTAACGCTGTTGGTGGAGGCGGCCTATACCCAACCGGAAACGTGCCCAACCTTGTCCCATTCAACGACTCTAACTTTTCTCCTGGCAGGGGGGTACACATCTAGCAAGATAGGTTGCCTAGCCCCTTGCTACCTATTGGAAGAGGGTGGAAGTGTGTTTAATCTCGACACCGTAAAAGTTGCAGCTAAAGCTGGTAACGACAAGTATCATCTTGCATTTGACACTCCAACCGCGGGGTACCAACCGCGGGGTACGTTATGTAAGGCTTGTAATGCCTGACCCTGATAGATTTTATAGTGAATATCACATAGGTGTAACCTACTTTAGAGGCACAAGAAGTCGTCCTAAGATAGATCAAATAGGCCAAGCTTCAACAGGTTACAGTTACGCGAATGCATCCGAATCTGCTTCGGGAATGCCTACAACACAGCATCAAATGGTAGTGTCCACTAGGCAGGTAGGCACGAACATCCCACCAACTGCTGTGAACTCCACCACAGCTATCAGAGTTACACAAGATGGGGAGGCTTGTGAAATCTACGACACCGAAACTGGCGAAGTGTTTTTGTCGTCTCGTGGAAGTGATTTTGTCATCCCTGAGAGTTGATAGCCAGCTACCGACCTGTCCACTGGCGGCGAAAAAACCAACTAGAGACTAGCCCCTATAGCTACCAAGATTTTGGCAAGCTTCCCTAGCTTTTCCAACTCTTTGGGAGAGCAAGGCAGTTCTGTCTTGCCATTGGGGTGTGGTGTTTGTCGGGCTGTGAGATACTGGGGACTGAAATCAGCCTTAAACGCCTTACATGCCTGTGCCGAGGTCAGATAGCTGTTTGCGCCGATGACTTAGGGCGTGGCGTGTAGATGGGTGTGCAATACCTGTGTATTAGGTTTGTGCCACAAGACAGGCACGTTTTTTTGGCGTGCGAAATCCGATAGAATGAAAAGGAGAAAACATCATGTTTGTGACAACGATAGGATTGGCCAGTGGCATTTTCGCTTTTCTGGTCTTTCTGCATGAAAGCAACCGCCGGCGTTTTGAGAAGCTGGAGCAGCAGCTCCTCGACTTGACCGCCGAGGTTAAATCCCAAGGCGCAAGCCTGAACACTCGCATTGACGTTCTCGGCGCAAGCCTGAGCACACGCATTGACGTTCTGAGCGCAAGCCTGAATCAGCGTCTGGATGAGACGAATGCTCGTATTGACGTTCTCGGCGCAAGCCTGATTGAGACGAATGCTCGTATTGACGCCTTGCAGCGCGACCATAACAGCATGCATGCGCAGCTCACTGGCATTGAGATGCGGGTTACCAGCATTGAAAAGCAAGTCACAAATATTGAAACGCGGGTCATTGGTATTGAAGGGCGTGTTTCTGGGATTGAGGCGCAAGTTTCCAGTATTGAAGCGCGGGTTACCGGGATTGAGGCGCAAGTTTCCAGTATTGAAGCGCGGGTTACCGGGATTGAGGCGCAAGTTTCCAGTATTGAAGCGCGGGTTACCGGGATTGAGGCACAAGCCTCCAGTATCGAAACGCAGGTCACCAGCATTGAAAAGCAAGTCACTGAGATAGAGGCGCGGGTCTAGCTAAGCCGCAGCTTGGCTTAGCTTTGGCCGCCCTAGCTTTAGTCGGTGGTGGCCGTGGGGCAGCTTGGAGGGGAAGTCTTATAGGCCGATTCATCCTTGCTGTCCTCACGATCTCTATTTGTCAAGACATTATCTTGCTCTGCGTTGATTAAGGTGGTTCCAAAACTTCTGGGGAGGCTTTGGTGAGTCATAAAACTTTCGGACTGATGTCTGTGCAGATGGTTG
Organism: Candidatus Hopanoidivorans cymbastelae; assembly: GCA_028283145.1. Classification (GTDB taxonomy): domain Bacteria; phylum Actinomycetota; class Acidimicrobiia; order Acidimicrobiales; family Hopanoidiivorantaceae; genus Hopanoidiivorans; species Hopanoidiivorans cymbastelae. The sequence continues at coordinate 30,471 of JAPYNY010000025.1, read as the reverse complement.
ACGAGGCGCATTTAGCAGAGCTAGTTCTTGGCAGGTATTGCGATATTGCCTGGGGTGCTGCCCAGGCGAGGAAGCTGTTCCGGTTGGTTTCTGTTCAAGTTGTCTTTGTCTGGCTTGAACTGCTCTGATGAGATTGAGGTGTGGGTTCTGTGTTGCGTAAGGGATGGCATCGGTTGCTTTTAAGCTGTAGAGCTGCCATTGGCAGAGGCAGGTGCAAGCTAACCTGGGTCGGATGTGCCGATCTACCGCTTTCGCCAGGTGTTTGCCACGTGGGGTGGTAGCACTGTATAGGGCGGGCCTTCTTTAGAGGTTGTGTTTCGGGAGGGGGGAATTGACTTTTCTTGGCCACAGGCTAAAGTGGTGCTAGCAGTCGTGTGCTAGAGGGGTGTTAGTTGTTTGTGCTTGGCCGGCAGCGTGTGTTTTTTGGATTTTGCTTGTGGTAATTTGTGGCCTGTCGTGGAGCGCAGGAGCATGGCGAATAGTGTGAGCTAGGTTTGTGTCTGCTGTGGCGCATCGGCTGGGCGTGGCGTGAGACTGGGTGTATTCGCATTGACGCTCTCGGCGCAAATCTGATCGAGACGAATGTTCGCATTGACGTTCTAGGGGCGCGCCTTGACAAGCGTTTAGATGAGATGAATGCTCGTATTGACGACTTGCAACGCAGCCACAGCAATATGCACGCGCAGCTCACTGGGATTGAAGGTCGGGTTACTGGGATTGAGGCACAAGTCTCCAGTATCGAAACGCAGGTCACCAGCATTGAAAAGCAAGTTACCGAGATAGAGGCGCGGGTCTAGCGAAGCCGCAGCTTGGCTTAGCCTTGTCGCCCTAGCTTTAGTCGGGGGGGGGTCAGCGTGGAGAGGAAGTCTTATCGGTTCTTCGTCTTCGCTGCTCCTAGACGTCTTTTTACCAAGACATCCTTTTGGTGCTGTTGGTGCTCTGCCTGAAGCTGTTGCAAAGTAGCTGGGGGTGGCTAGCAGGCATGAATACGGACGTTGGCTGGAGTTGCTGGCTGCCGTGGCCAACTGACAGAAGGGCATTTGCGCATGTCTTTCACTGCTTGGCGGTACTCTGCAGCCGAGCTCGGCCCCCAGCACTGAAACCGATGCACTGATGTGGTCTTCACTGGAAAGGGTCTTTCCCCGGAAGGCTTCCCCGCCGGGCACGCATCTTCCGGCTGGCTGAAAGCTGTAATGCAGACTAAAAAACCACTTGGCGCGCCACAGCCTATTTTGTCTTGTTTGTTTGCCCTAAAATTGTAAGCGAGCCAGCTTAACCCAGAAGCGGGGGCAGGCAGCAGAGGTGCCAACTGGCACCTGTGCATTTTTGAAAATATTTAAAAGTTGTGATAAGCAAAAAATCACTATAATATGTCTTTAAATCCAATCAGCAACTTTTGCCTAGGAGGTAAGCACATGTCCAACCAATCAACTCAGGCACAGGCACAGGCACTAAATTGCCACCTGTTGGCCGCTTCGGCTTCTAGGTGGCGTCGCCTGACAGCTACGTTTCTTGTGGTGGCAGTGGCTGCGGGGGGGGGGCTGCTCACTCTGGTAACTGGCCCTTCCATTGCTAGTGCACAGGAAAGCTCATCCACGTATGAGCCGTTGGAACGGTCAAAGTGTGACACTTCGGAGTGGATTCCTGCTCCAGGCGGTGATGAAGATATTGTAAGTGACTTACGGCGTGAATGCAAAATCCTTGTAGATGCTTATAATCAGTGGGTTTTTCATCCCGACAGCGTTACAGAAAGCGGTAGCATCAAACACTCGATTCTGACAGACCCTCCCGGAAACGGTGTACCTTGGGGACAAGGACGGTTTTGGTTCTGGAACGGAGTAACCGTTGGTGATTTTGGCGGCCAGTACAGTACTGCCGCACTGGTTACTGAGGGTGGTACTGCGGATGCCGATGGCAACCTTTTGCCTGACCCAGTTGGGCTGGCAGGTGAGATTCCTCAAACCTTATGCCAGCTGGGTCGAGTGGTGTACATAATTATGCCCTACAATTTTCACACGGGTGGGATACCAGCTTGCTTTGGCGATTTGAGTGATCTGCAATTGTTAGAGTTGTCATCAAATGAGTTAAGCGGTTCTATTCCATCAAGACTTGCAGAAAATCCGACAAACCTTCGTTTTTTTGGGGCTCCTCAAAACAATCTAGTAGAGAACTTGCCTGGGGGATTTTCTAGTGCAAAGTGGATTAATTTAGCTTCAAACTTTTTGTCTGGTCCTTTGCCAGCTAATATAGGCAGCGCACATCTGAGTGTTTTAGATTTATCGAATAACAGCTTTAACGAGAGTATTCCAGAAAATTATAAAAGAGATTTTAGCAGAGTAAGCCAGCTTCATTTGAATAATAATGACTTGTCTGGTGATTTTGATGTTAGCTGGTTGAATCAAATCAGCTTCTTGAATATGTTTTCTCGCCCAGCTTTTCAAATTTCTGAAAACAAGCTGTGCATTGACACTAGTATTCCAATCACACCCCGCCCACTGGTGCCACCACTTGATGCTGAAATAGATTCTGTCGGATATATATTAGGGAAAAATGTAGATAGTCATGGCAATCAACTTACTCACTCTGGTGTGGACATAAGTCTTTATGGCAATATTTGCGAGAAGTCTAGTTCTCCAAGCTATTCTCAATTCATTTTGCCTCCGATAACGAATTTGCAGAAAAGCTTAACTGCGACCAATCTGTCACTAAGCTGGGATGCCCCAGTTAATCCTGCCACAAACACTCCTTACTTAATTCATGGTTATTCCGTATTTGTCCGTGAAGCTAAGGATATGGCTTTCAGCGATGACGGAATGCTAAAAGTCAATGCAATGTTCTAGAAGATGGCACTTCCGCTCGAGAGTTGGCTCGCAACATTGGTTTAGACCAATATACGGAAGCATATTCTTGGGATTCTGAAAACCAGCAGTGGAACACGCACCCGACGCAAGGCGATGAGAGCGGATTTCTCAGCCAAGGCACGGCGGTGATGTTCCGCCGAGGGGTGACTGAAGCTGACAATCTGAAGTTTGCGGGCTTGAGCCGGGCTGATGAGAATATGGTGCTTACTTTGCGCCAGGGTTGGAATCTGCTGGCTCCAGCCACCGATGAATTTGAGGTGGATTCAGATAATCCCTACGTGGTGTTTGAGGAGAACCTAGTTGATTGTGAGAACTTGGCAGGGGTGCTGGCCATCATCACCTACGACTCTATGATCAAAGAGTTCAAGTTAGCACTGCCTTGCCACCCGAATGTGCTGCCGTCCGGCTATCAGGAGTTGGATGCTATAGACAGCCGTGACACCATGTATGTCTTCTTTGAAAGCCAACTGTCAGTGCCCATAACTTGGGATATCACTTCCCAAAGATACGGGTCAGCCTGACAGCCAAACCTTCTCTCCGAACCAACAGTCAGTGACTAGTTGGTGCTTGCCAGGGCAGCCCTGTGTATTTGCACAGGGCTGCCCAACCATTTTGGGGTTTTGCTGCCTTGACCAATCCCACATTCAACTATAGAACCAGCCCTTCCCCATTCTCATATGACAGTCCCTTATCTGAGAATACTTTATTGACAAACTTGACTCTTTCGTCTTTCCCACTCAAATTTGACCAACTCTTTTCTATCTGAGCCACAATTTGCTTTTGCTCTTGCAATGGCAAACACAAAATTTTGATTTTTTCAATATGCTGATAGTTTAAACCCGGTTGCGCTTTTTTATTGTAGGCATAGACTTTGACCTGCTGCCAGAAGAAAGAACTCATCATAAAATAGAATAAAAATTTCTGACTACAGACTTTAGGATTTGCCACTATTCTAAATACATGCTCATTCACGCAATATTGCTCCTCAATCAAATCTAAATCAAAAAAAGCACATTTACCAGTCTGAGCACCGTCTTTGCAAACTAGTATATCACCAGACTCAACTCTGCCCTTGGCCATGTCATTATAAAATTGGGCGGGAACGAATTTCTTATTCTCCAATTTAATTTCGCCAGTTTGGCTTTCTATATGTTCTCCGCCCAAACTTACGGCTCCTTCAGTTATTTCAGATATCCCACCTTTAGGTCGCTTGCCAGATTCAATGACTTGAATTACAGACTTGAGTGGCACAATTTTGGACATATCAGAGTGGAGCAGAGTAAATCGATCAATAAAGAAAAGCCCATTAGAAAAAGGTTCGCTATCCCAATCAAACAATCTTTCAAGTTCCAAAATTCGTATGTAGTCTTTTAATGAGGGATCTATTGAGGCTGGCAAATCATTTTCCATGCTTCTAAGGATGTAACTATTTGCATGCTTGGTTGAGTATATGTTGTTCTCATCCAGTAATAAGGTCTTTTCTCTTGGCCTCAAACCTTCGCTTCCTTTGCGTGATCTAAATTCATATCCCAGAAATTGTTTTTCCTGTTCTCCACTGCCACTTTTTATGACAACTATTTTTGCCTGCATCTGCGCCTTGTAATCATCATAATTTTCCAATTTTATTTTTCTTCTGCGTTTGACAAGAAAAAAAATTGCAGTGTTTATACTCGTGGCCATAAAGGCGTTGCTGCCTAATATAACTATAGCTTTTAACTCAAAATTTTCAAAAATTATTTTACGAGCATCTTCATAAATGCCAGTCCCATTAAGTATTGATCTAGGTAATATAATTCCAACTACACCATTTGGACACACCAATTGGCTCATTCGCTCAATGAACAGTACCTCTATATTATCGCTTTTACTGCTCAATTTTTCAAAAAGCCTAAATGAGTTGCAGCCATCTTCAACTGCCGATCTAAAACCTTTGACCGCATACGGAGGATTGGCAACCAAAATATCAAATTTTTCATTTGTCTGCGATTGGGTGCTTAGCCTGTTGGAATAGGATGCTGAAGAGAAAGGGGCAATACCAGAGGCATGAAATATCCTGGCCTCGCCATCTCCATACAAAAAAGATGCTAGCTTAGCAGCTTTAGCCAAACGGTAATCACGTTCAATGCCATAGATATATTCCTTGGCCCAACCGAATTGGTCAGCACGATAGCCACGATATTTTCTTGCTTGACTTGGAGATAAATTTTGATCATTAATTTGGCTTATTGATTTCCACAAGACATCCATCGTCTCTGTTAAAAAGTGCCCACTGCCACAGGCAAAGTCAATGACATATGGCAAAAAATTATTTTCCCTGTTTTTTATTTTTTCCTTTATAATTGAATCGATTGGAAGGCTTTTCAAAATAAATCTTACTAAAGGAATCGGGGTAAAAAATTGTCCTGATTCTTGTTTGAAACCGGTATTGAGCAACAATTCAAAAAATTCACCTAAAAACTGCTGTTTGCTTGTGTATCTGACTTGCCACCCCTGAAGCAGTTTGACTAGTTCTATTACAATTTTTGAGTTTTCCAAAAAAGATTCACGGTTAAAAACATCAACAAATGCAAATTCCTGATTTCTGTAAAGGCGTAATTGATTTATGACTTGACGAATTTCATTGTGATCATCTAAGTTCTCTATGTCATCTGGACTGTAATCCATTACATCTTTGTCTAGATACTTATGCATCCCTTGCTTATATAAGCCATTAAGTCTGCCCAGTAGGGCTTCTTCATTTTCTGTGCCTTCAAGCCATTGAAAATCAAGTTGTTCCTCATTGGCGCGATCCTCATCAATAATCTTGCATAGAAAGAGATTAAATATTTTATTGAATGCATTGCCTTTGTCAGATACGATGTGATGACGTAGGATTTCCAAAAACTGGTGATAAATTCTATCTCCATCGTTTTTTTTCAGTTCTCTTAAGTCTTGTTTAAGCAAGGGTTTTGATCCAGCTAAATAGGCACTTATATCATCTTCAAAGATTCCTTTTGAAGCAAATTGCTTATTCCACCTCCTAAAAGCTTCTTCAACATTGCTGGTTTCACGTAAGCCATTATTGATCTGCACAATAGAATTTTTGAAATCAATTTCCCCATTTGAAACGCTGGACGAGTATAAACATAAAATTTCAGCAGTTTTATCCTGTTGCCAGTAAGTAAAAAGCTGCCCTCCATTTTTTAGCATGCGCTCAGCTTCCCGGCCATATTGCTCAGAGTGGGTTTTGCATTCAATCATGAGATAGGCATTATGATTGTTCTTTTGCTTCACTAAAATGTCTAGCTTGCCGCTGGCCTTTCGTCCCAATTGCCATGCATCCTCAAGTTCAACATTTCCCTGTGGTATGGGCTGAAAGCCCATTAATTTCAACAGGTTTTTAATTTCGTTGGTCTCCATTTAGTCACCCCCGTATATGTTTGGCTTCGATGATTTCAAAACTTTGCCCTTGCTTGCTATGGTAGCGGTGCTCTGTTGCAAACTTAGGATTAAGTCCAAAAAATGAGCATCACATAAAGCTGCGCCATGCACCTAAACTTGCCTTGAAAGTGAAGCAGTGCTGGGTTTTGGCTGCAGGGCATTCATCCCTGTCTTTCCATACTTGCTGCCCGCCCCCCCTTGCTGCCCGTTCATGCATGCTATTTCAAAAACTGGCCGCTTTTAGTGCCCAGTGCTTGCCCATGGCTAGAATTTGAGCAGTTGCCGTCAGAACAGCTTTCCAGAAATTAGCTTACCCCCCCCGTCTATCCACATCCCTGCCCTCAGATGATCAGCGACACCCCTCAAGAAGCAGCCTTCCGGCAAAAAGCGCGGGACTTTTTGGCTCAGCACGCCCCGGCCCACACCGCGACCGCCTCGCCCGCAGCAGCCGACACAACTCAAGCTTCCCACACCGCCCAAGCCGAGGTTGCCCACATGGATGCTTGTCGTGCTTGGCAGCGCACTCTTTATGACAACGGCTGGGCGGGGCTCACTTGGCCCAGGGAATTCGGCGGGCAGGGCGGGCCAGCCTGGCAGCAAATAATCTTTAATGAGGAACTTGCCCACTATGGCACATCGGCAGGATTTTTGGGTTCCACCATCGGCATGGTGGGGCCAGCGCTGATGGCGCATGGAACTCCAGACCAGCAGCAGCGCCACCTTCCGCCACTGCTCAGGGGAGACATTGTGTGGTGCCAGCTCTTCAGCGAGCCAGAAGCTGGTTCAGATTTGGCCAACCTCCGCACTCAAGCAGTTTTGGATGGGGATGAATGGGTGGTCAATGGGCAGAAGGTTTGGAACTCCAGTGCCCACCTCTCTGATTGGGGCATCTTGCTGGTGCGCACCGCCCCCGATGCTCCCAAGCACAAGGGCATTACGTTTTTGCTGGTGGATATGAAAACTCCAGGCATTGAGCCCCGACCGCTGCGCCAGATTACGGGTGCCGCCCATTTCAATGAAGTTTTTCTGAATGATGTGCGTATCCCCAAGGAGAATGTGGTTGGGGCGGTGAATGGCGGCTGGGCACCAGCGCGCACGGTGCTAGCTAACGAATCTATGGTGATTGGTGGCAGTTCGGCCCGTTTTGATTCCTGTGCCAACCTCATAGCCTTGGCTCAAAAGCACAGCCAAAACACCCTGCCCAGAATCCGCCAAGGCCTGGCTCAGTGCTATATCAGAGAAAAGCTGCTCACATGGATGGGCAATCGTGTCCAGCAGGACATCCGCCAAGGCCGGCGCCCCAGCGTGGATGGCTCGGCTCTGAAAGTTTTTTGGTCTGAGAGCCGGCGCGACAAAGGGCAGCTAGCCGTGTCCATCTTGGGAGCGAAATCTGTAGCAACGGCGGCTAGGGAAGCGATAGTTGTGGCACCAGCTACGGAAGCAGACGCCGTGGCACCGCCCGACACAGAGGCAGACGAAGAGATTGCGCTTTGGCAGACTGAAATGCTCAACCGGTTTTGGGCCTCCATCGGCGGCGGCACAGATGAGGTGCACCGCAACAACATGGCTGAACGGGCATTGGGTTTGCCGAGAGATCTCAGAGTTGATAAAGACAAGCCGTGGAGGGAGACTTCAAGAGGGATGTGAGCCTGGGCGTGTGAGTCTAGGAGCAAAAAGGGTGTAAACCTGAGGTGTGGCGGCACACTTCCCTTCAGCAGTTGGGACGGGCTTAGATTTAGCGGTAATTCCATCATTGCGTTAGATATTTCAGACCCTGGTGTGACGGCATCTGGTTTTAGCCGAATTGGTCTTGGTGGGGAGATTCCTTCTAGTTTATGCCGGTTGTTGCGATTAGAAAGTTTGCGTGCTATGGGGAATCATTTAACGGGTTCAATTCCTGCTTGTTTGTCTGAAGTGCAAAGTCTTTTAGTGTTAGACCTGTCTCAGCATCGGCTATCAGGGGAGATTCCTGCGAGCCTAGCAAAATTACCAAATCTTGGAGTTTTAATAGTTAAGGAAAATAATCTCAGTGGTGTTTTTCCTAACCCCGACAGAACTGACACATTTATGAACTTACGTTGGCTGGAAGCAAATAGGAATTTCTTGTCTGGGTCGCTGCCTGTCAACATCAGAAGTGATAATCTAATGGTTTTTGATGTGGCTGACAATAAATTTAATGGTGATATCAATAACTTTATTAGCGGTGATGCTCCGGACAATAATGCTCAGAGATTCACCAGAATGTCTTGGTTTGACGTGAGCAATAATGATCTGTCGGGTTTGTTTCCTCATGTCTGGTGGAACCAAGTCAGCTTTGTCAGATTGAACCTTTCGCCCGACCCCCATGGTTTCCGAGCCGGGGCAACAAACTGTGTTTTGATCCAAATGCTTCTTATTCTCCAGCGCGTCCGGTTGTAGGAGCGGAAGCCGCTGAAATACGTAGTTACTTCACAGGTTTGAGTCGTTCACCAAATAGTGTAACTGAAATTGAAATTCATTTTGAAGCCAATGTCTGTGGAGACTCCAGTTATTCTGAGATAGCTTTGAGCCCGGCTAATTTTTCTTTTACTAGACATGAGCATCTTTTGGGTGGTTCTCTTGAAACTTTCTTTTTTACATGGGAACCTATCCCAGAAGACCAGCTTACATTTGATAAAGTCAGCGTCTCAATCAGAGAGGTGCAAGACCCGGCTGCTAGTGGCAGAATGTCAAAAATTATTAACGGTGAGTATAACGGTCCCGATGCGCTAATTCAGACTGCCAATGCAGATGTTGCATCTCCTGGATTGAGAGAGAGAATGCACACTTTTGTTTTTGTTTCTGATGTGATAGTGCCTGGTCAGACATATGACCTTGATGAATTTGCCATAACTATCAAGCCGATAAAGTCAATCTCAGAAAATGGCATCTCTTACTACATTTATGGGGGAGGCAGAGTTTGGTGCAATGAAGGTTGGCGGGCGTTCAATGTTTTGGCGGATGGCACTTCAGCTCAGGAGATGGCCCGCGACCTTGGACTGAGCGCAGATGAGAACGTATTTTCATGGGATGCTGAGGAGCAGAGGTGGAATGTCCATCCCACCGCGGACGAACCAAGCGGTGCTTTAGACCAAGGCACTGCCGTGATGTTCCAAGGTGGAGTTTCCGCAGAAGAATATATAAGAGACGCTGGGTTGGGCCGAGCTGATGAGGATGTGGTTGTGACCTTGCATCAGGCTTGGAATCTATTGGCTCCAGCTACAGCCACCGAAGATTTCACGGTTGACGAAGGCAACCCGCATATAGTCTTTGACGACTCGCTGAGCGATTGCCGAAACCTGGCTGGGGTGCTAGCCATCATTACCTACGATTCGCAATATGGGGAGTTCAAGATAGCGTTGCCTTGCCATCCGGATTTGATACCGGCCGGCTATGAGCCGTTAGATGCCATTGACAGCCGCGACTCTATGTGGGTCTTCTTCCAAAGCCAGCTGCCGGTGCCGATAACTTGGGACGTTTCCAGTAGCAGTTACGGCCCAGCTTAAACCAGCACGTTTGCTCAGAAATAGCGCCCACCTAACCAGTCTCGGCTAATTGGAAAATATCGTAGGCAGCTTTCTGGCGAAGTGAACATCTTTGCCAAAGCAACTAAGGAATAGCGCCTCGGCAGGTATAAATCCTCAACCGTTTTCAATTGTTCATCAGTGGCGGCACAGACGAGGTGCGCTGTAATACAGAGCGGTGTGAGCCCCAAGTAGTGAGCATTAGGTGCCGTGGGTGTGTCGCTAGGGGTGTTTTTTCAGTGTTTGTTGGAGGTAGAGGTTTTGTTGTTTTTGTGCAATTTAGGCGGTTAGTTGGGTGTATTCAGTGCTATTTACTGATAAGTTGTTGTGCTATGTACCGCATTTGCAGGAGGGTGGATTTCCACTTATGGTTCTCCTGTGCTGTTTGACACCGTGGAGTGCTCATATGCTCCCGCCACAGCCAGATGCTGGAACGGTGCTCGTCTATGACGATGATTGCTCCTAGTTTAGCTTCGCTGGTCATAGCACCTCTCCAGTGCTTGTCTATTGACTGATTGGCCAGGATTAGTTGCTGCTTTGTCGTCGCGTTGGATTGCCTTGATTACAGCTATCTTGCCAAAAATTCTTCTGCCCTTTTGATGTTTTTTACGGTGGTGCTTGTTTTGCTCCTTGTCGCCTATTTAGGTCTCATCCCACATCCACTATCCCGCCCAACAGTCTCTGGGGTTGTCCTGTTTGAACGCTTCGCAGATTCGGTGCATCATATGCTACACCGGTTTTTAGGTGATTCCTAGACCCATTGCCAGTTTCTTACAAGATGACATCTAAATAGCCACTATCAATTTGAGAGCACCGATTTTGAATGACTGCATGACAGTGCCTTTCATGATGGAAAAACCCAGGCACTGCTGGTACCGACACCGCATCTACCGATAAGAAGACAACGACACCTGATCACTGCCGCAATCGCAGCAGTGCGCCCTGCTGAACCACCTGCTCGATGCTTTGGTCATCAGAAAATAACCCCCGACAACTCCAAAATACTGACACCCTCACAAAGCACAGCCCTGCAAGCCAGCTTGCTGACAACCTAATTCCACAAGACTATAAAACCATTATAGATCTGATACTCACCCCCTCCAAACACCGCTACTATAAACCCAAAAACGGTAAGCAAAGTACATAATCTGATTAAATGCACCGTTGCTAAGTACAATAAGTCATGCCTGGAGAAAATTTTTTATTTGCTCCTTTATTTCTTCTCTTTCTCGAATGCTTGCAAGTAATCTTTTGTTTATTATCTCTATCCCTTCAATATATTCTTTTGCTTTTTCTCTGAGATCTGGTGTTGGCTTTTGTATGGGTTCTTTAAGAATAATATCCTTTGCAATTCTCTGTTGACCGCCTGTACCAGATGCTAGTTCAACTATTTCTTGAAAAGAATTACCCCTTAAGCAAGCAAGGATATAAAATAGATCCTTACTGTCTTTAAGCTTAAATTGATGGTATTCCCTTGTTATCAGATTTCCTGCATTTTTACCAACCATAGCAGACCCTAAATATCTCCCACTATCCTTCCTCCTGTTAGTAATACGGGATACAACAATTGCATCTGCCTGCAACTTAACTTTAAAAGACCCAATACCTTCTTTTACTTGCTTGTTTGATCTAGTTTCCATCATTTGGATTCCATCTTCAATTGAATTAGGTGTAGTCATTTTCTTTAATTTAAAATTTGGATTTTTGTCTTCTACTGGCTCAATATACTCAACTAAATCACCAATTGTAAAATTAGCTTTTCTTTGTATGTAAAGCCTACCCCTCAAATCGCAATTTTTGCTATTTAAAATGTCTTCTCTTTTAACTTTATAAAAACCATTTTTATATCTCTCTTGGCATAGATGATATTTTTTGACGACACCTATTGAATTGTCGTCCTTGATGGAGAAAAAATCAATATAGGATTTTGGGTCTGGAATTGTATTTGAGATAACTAGCATACAAGAAAAAGCTTGAGTATAGGGCTCAAAAAGCCCTTCATAAAGCATATAAATGGCTTCTAAATTATATTTCTTTAAAAGTTCCTTTCTAAAATCTGCTGACTTATTCTCGCTTAAAAACCCTTTGCCAACTATTAGTATAATTTTCCCACCTTTTTTGCATTTAAGCAAACAATGCTCAATAAAATTAGCGATAGGCCCAGAGGTCAAAGAAATTTTAAAATACTTTTCTGGAACATCATCTGGTGTACTAGGTGCAAAAGGCATATTAGTTGCAATAATATCAAATGTACTGTCTTTCTCCATATATCCATTTTTCAAAGAAAGAGAATCTTTATTTTCTATATTCGAATGACCATCCCCAACCAATACCATATTCATCTTTGCAAGCAAAGAAACGGCTCTTGATATCTCACTTCCAAACAAATAATCCTTTCCAAAGTTCCTTTTATCATATTCATCAAAACTATCTGTATTTTGAAGAAAGAACTCTGTTAAAATTCCTCCAGTTCCACAAAATGGGTCGTAAATAGTTTTTCCCTCTTTATATTCAGACAATTCATAAACCAAAGAAATAATTTTTTTTGGAGTAAAATATTGGCCTAAATCATTGGTTGAACCCCCACGTGCTTTTTCAGATAAAAATTCTTGAAACAGAGATCCTGTAACATCATAGTGCTCATAATTCAAATCAACTTCGCTCAAGAGTTCAATTATCTTAGAGACAATATCATTTTTTTCATTATTAATGATTAAATCAGTTATCTCAACGTCTCCACTACTATCTTCCTTAACTTTTTCAAGCATTTTGTTTATTACCCATATCTTATTTTTCTCAGAAGAAATAAAATTCCAATTATCACTGTCCAATATGATGTTGTTATCGCACAGCATCTTGATAAAAATAATTTTTGCTATTTCCACAACTCGCTCTACACCGCTTGTCAGTCCTATATCTCTTCCATGCTTATTCAGCTTGTTAAACACTCCTCGTATTTCATCGATATCTGATTTGGCTTTTTCCTCTAGACTATGTTGCGATTTGAAAAAAATAAGATTGCTGTCTTTTAAAAGATGAATGGATTGTAGTCCTAACTCATGTCCTTTATAATCCAACAGTGGCTTATTCTCCTTGAGTTGGTGGGTTTTAAGGTAGTGCTCGCCGTCGGTAGCAATGGCAATCGGTGTATTTGTAGCCTTAGCATATTTAACTGCCTGTTCTAGAGCCCTTTCCTCCCCGCTCCTGCTGCTGCTTGGTCTCTTGACCTCGACAACAGCCATTCTCTTTCCATTGACCGAATAAAGCAAATCAATCCGGCCACCATTAGACATAACCTCGTATGCCATTCCGGATCTGTCCCATCTGGCCTTGTATTCGAACATCGGCAGAATGTTGTTTATAAGGTTTTGATTCTCACTGATCATGTGCATTGTCCCTTCCGTAATTCCAAAGCTTTAAGGATTACAATATCATAATAATTCAATGGTCTGACATTTAGCCAGAATTCATGCAGCCTTTAGAGGCACTTCAGGGGAATTACCCTCCAAACTGCAGCTACCCTGAAGTGCCTTAAGGCAGGCCAACTGGTGACACAACGGCTTTTTGGCTTCCATTGCCACCAGTATCTCATTGCTTGCGCTCTTGTTCCTGGGGTTGCCCATTGGGTCGGTGCCCTGCCCAGCGTTCTCAGACGTGGAAGTGTAGGCTAGATGGGGGGGGGGAGCGTCGACTCCACCGCCGAAGTGTTCCTGGTTGACGTAACCCATGGTCTGCTACCCATTACCATTAATCCCGGCTGGAGCATAATTTTGCTGCTCCCTCTTGCCCTTGAAAGCAGAAAAATTCACAGTTGCTGCTGCTTGATAACATGAATAGCGAGCATGAGAGAGTGTTTGTGCTAAGGAGTGGAGGAACCAGTTGATGCGGTCAGGTTTCATGGGCTTGGGTTTTGGCGAAGGCGTAGAGTCAGTCGGTTTGTTTGGTATGTCAAATTTATTGAGTTTGCAGTTGGGGGCTTCGGATGGATACTTGGAGTTGCGGGGGATGACGCGGCGGGCCGGGCCGGTGCTGGTCAGTTGAGTAGAACAGAGGTACACGCAACTTGCTTCCCAGACACACCAAAGGCTCGGCAGTATCAGTGGTCAGCATGTTGAAGTCCGCGTAGTTGTCAGCAGGGTTTTGCCGTTTATAGCGGTCGAGGCCGGAGACCTTGGGGCTCAAGGTGATGTCGTAGTTAGAGAGAATGGAATCCGAGTGCACTAAACCCCACCCGGCTGAGGTGATGTAGAAGTTGGCTTCGTCGGGTGCGCTGGGCAGATGGGGTGCGCTGCTGTGATTGCGGCAGCAATCGGGTGACGGTGTTATCTCACCAGCAGTGCGGGGGGGGGGTCTTTTCTGTCAAAGAAATGCACTGTCATGCAATCATCCAAGGTTGGTGACCGCCGGTGGATAGTCGCGATTTGCATGACAACTACCAACCTCAGGGGGTGTCCATTAAGAAACTGGCCCGTTGTCTCGCTATCACCTGAGCATGCGTGTGGCATATGACGCACCGAACCGGCGAAGTGCTCAAGCAAGACAACCTTGGCGAACCATTAGGTGGCAGAGTAGAAGTTGTCGAGACCTATATAGAAGTCGGCGTAGCACAACAAGCTTCAACGTAGGAAACAGTGCAAAGAAAGAGGCTGTGGGCAAGACAACTGTAGTTTGAATTGTCCAGCGAAAAGGTAGGAAAGTAGCACAGTCTGTCTTAGCGAGGCAAGAAGCCGGGGAGGGTCTATGGTAGACAACGTCAAACTTAGGAGCAGTGGTCGTCACTGACGAGCATCACCAGAAATCTTGGGCTGAGCGCAGATGAGAGTGCTTTTTCTTGGGATGCTGAAGCTCAGATGTGGAATGTTCATCCCACATCGGGGGAGCCAAGCGGCGCTTTAGAACATGGCACTGCCGTGATGTTCCAAGGCGGAGTTTCCGCAGAATAATATATAATATATAAGGGACGCCGGGCCGAGCCAGCCAATGAGGACGGGGTGGTGGCTGTGCCCTAGGGTTAGGTCCTCTTGGTTCCAACCACCGATGATTTCATGATTGGTGCTGACAACCCCACTTGCAGTCTTTGACAAATCGTTGACAGGCTGCCAAAACCTGACAAGTGTGCTAGCCGTCATCACCTAAGATTCGCAGTATGGGGAGCTTGCAGTAAGGAATTCAAGATAGCACTGCCATGCCATCCGGGTTTGCGAACACCAGCCGGCTACCAAGCGTTGGATGCCAGCGACAGCAGTGACTCGTTGTGGGTCTTCCTCCAAAGCCAGTTGCCGATGCCCATCACCTGGGACGGCACCAGTTACAGCCCAGCCTAAGCCAGCACCGATAGCTCCCATTGTCAAATGGTTTCAGATGCAGTCAGTTCCATAGCTTGGGCAGAGCCAGTGCGCTGATAAGAAATGGCGGAGACCTAGGCCGCTGCAGCTAACCAGAAAATGCTGCAGGCATCTTCTCAGCGAGTGTGACCCACCTTGTCCTAAGAGACGAAGGAATTGCTTCTTGGAAGGCTGCAAACCCTCAACCGTTTTCAGGGGCCCACTAGTGGCAGCTAGGACGAAATCACACCGTAATGTAGATTAGAGGTGCGCCCTACGCGGGTGCGGGGTGTGAGCACTGGCTGCTACGGCTCGTGGAGGGGAAGATTTGTAATGTAGGAGTTTTGTCAATTTAAGTTGTAGCATTGATTTTGCTGCTATAATCTATGCTTAAGTTTTATTCCGGAGCTTGCTATCATAGGAGCATAAGCAATATGATTACTCAGCCAGCCAAATCACCGCCAGCAAGTGCCACCAAACCTGCGCTAGTTGCCGTTTGGCGTCGAGTGCTGGCGGTGGTTATAGTAGCGACATTTACTATGGGGGGAGGTCTGGTGGTTCTGGTTGGCACCTCCACGGCCACTGCTCAAGAGACGCCTCAGCCGATTCCATTGAATCCAGAAAATTGTAACGGGATTTGGATCCCTACTGGTTTGGATGCTTTTCCCGACTTAAAGGCACAGTGCGAAATACTTGTGGAGGTTCGTAACGAGTTGGTTGCCAATACCGGCATTGCGTTGATTGGCTCTGGACATAAAATTTTGAATTGGGGTGGGTCAACCCCCTTCCGGAGTTGGGGCAACGGCATTAACTTTACTGGTAACGCTGTCACCACGGTGGATATTTCAGACCCCGCTAAAGCCAGACTTGCTGGGGAGATTCCTACAGCTTTGTGTCGTCTAGGGCGCTTGGAGCGATTATTTGCTGCCAGTAATCAGCTATCTGGTTCAATCCCTGAGTGTTTAGCTGATTTATCGGCTCTGCGCACGCTTGATTTGCCTTGGAATCAGTTGACGGGTGAGCTTCCCGCGCGGTTGGCCGAGTTGGAGCATTTCCAAGTTCTAAGAATCCAGGAAAATGATATTGGTGGTGATTTTCCTGCTGTGTCTGGGGGTGCGCCTGATTGGCGTGATTTGCGTTGGTTCCATGCAAATGATAACTCTTTGTCAGGTCCGTTACCTGCCAATATCACTAGTGAAAATCTGCTGGTTTTCGACATAGAGAACAATGACTTTCATGGTCAATTCCCAGATAACTATTCTGACAGATTCACTAGAATAAGTAACTTCAACTTTAGCAATAACAACCTAGATGGTCTTTTCCCTAGCACTTGGTGGAATCAGATTAGCTTTGTCAGGGTAATAGTTGATTTGGAATTTATTGCTTCTGGTAACAGACTTTGCTTTGATGCGAATAACTATTCTCAGACTCCTCGGGTGGTTAATCCAGAACCTAGTGAAGAAAGCACTTACTCTTATGGAGCGTTGAGGTCTTGGCCATCAAATAATACAGTTGAAATTCATTTTGAAGACAATTTTTGTCAGGAGTCCCAATACTCCAGTTATTCCGCTATATCAATTGCTCCTGTAACTGATATAGAAATCGGTCATAGTGAAAACGAGATCACAAGTGAAAGCGAGATCACAATTGCCTGGGAAGCTGATCCTCAATATAGCCCTGATTATGACCCTGACAATCCAAGTCTTGATGATTTAGGTTACATTTTTGTGAATATAAGGATTTGGGATATTCGCAACCCAAGCTTTATAACTCAGGGGGAAGAACGAGTTATTGATAGCGACCCAAATGATGGCTTTAATGGATACAGGAGCAATCGTGTAGGGTTTGGATACATATCAGACGGGAGGCTGATTGTTAGCATACCAGCAAATCAAATCTTACGTAATACGGATAATTTTCCAGATAGTTTTCGAGAAATATCGAATAGTTTAGCTTATAGTATTGAGCCGGAATTCGGGACTGTTCATAATGGTGTTACTTATCGGATTTACGGATCAAGCAACTCTGGATCAGGTTCTGGGTCGGGTAATGCGTTTGGAAATGAGGGGTGGCGGGCGTTTAATGTTTTCGATGATGACTCTTCAGCTCAGGAGATGGCCCGCAACATCGGGCTGGGCCCGGACGACAGCATGTATTCGTGGGATGCTGAAGCTCAGACGTGGAATACTCATCCCGCAGCGGGTGAGCCAAGCGGTGTTTTGGATGAGGGCACTGCCGTGATGTTCCAGGGTGGGGTTTCTCGGATTGCAAGTCTCGCGGCGGCAGGCTTAGGCCTAGCTGATAACTTTATGGTCTTGACTTTGCATCAGGGTTGGAATCTGCTGGCTCCTGCCGGCACAGGTGACGTAGTTGAACCTGATAGAGAATATGTGTTTTTTGACACGGCTTTGACTGACTGTGAAAACCTGGTGGGAATACTAGCCATCATTACTCAAGATTCGCAATTTGGGGAGTTCAAGATATCCTTGCCGTGCCACCCGGATTTGATACCGCGCGGGTATGAGCCGCTGGACGCCATTGATGAGCGTGACTCGATGTGGGTCTTCTTCCAAAGCCAACTGCCGGTGCCGATCACCTGGGACTTAGCCAGCGAAAGCTACGGCCCAGCCTAAACCCAGCACAAGTGAGCATCATTCAGGAGGTGTGCATTAAGAGTTAAGAGTTGACGCAGTCAACAAATAATTTTTGACTTTGGCTGGCGTAGCGGTCAGCCGTCAAGTAGCATCGCATCAGGGAGACTTCAGGTGCTTCAGGATGCTTCCAATCAACTGAGATCGCAAGTGCCAAAAGCCCCAGAAAATCAGGGCAACACCCTCTTCCAATGAGCGGGGGGGGGGCTCTGGGCATCAAATTTCAATTTGCCAAAAAGTGCCAAAAAGTTTGCACGAAGTGAAATGAATGTGCTATAGTAAAGGCTGCAAGCATCAACAACGAATCTCAAAAAGGAGATAAGTACAATGAATAACGAGTTTACTAACTCTCAAGTGCCACTTGGCTCTCGGCCAGCGCCAACGTCAAGTTGGCGTCGATTGCTGGCCGTGGTCTTTGTGGCGGCTTTGGCTGTGGGGGGAGGCTTGGTGGCTGTAGTCTCCAGTTCCACAGGTGTCAGTGCCCAAACAACTCCAACGCTTTTGGATGCCGCCAATTGCGATACCGAAGGCTGGATTCCCACTCCATCCGGTGCGGGAGGCACAGCGGCTGTCAGCAGGTTGCGGCAGGAATGCAAAACCCTAGTAGCCGCTCGCAACGCTTGGGTTTCCAATGCTGCCACTGCCGGCTTCAACTCTCATGCTATTGCGAATTGGGGCACAGTTCCGTTCAGCAGTTGGAATGGCATCACCATCAGCGACAACGCTGTTACCGGGCTAAACCTTAATGGCAGTTCTGGCGCCACTCTAGGAGGCAGCATTCACTCCGGCTTGTGCCAAATGGAACGGCTGACGGTGCTGTCTCTGAGTTCCAATAATCTGTCGGGGTCAATTCCTTCGTGTCTAGCTGGCATCAGCAATCTAAGGCTGATTGACCTAGGTGGCAATCAATTATCGGGTGGGATTCCCACCGGGATTGCCGGGCTGCCGAATCTTGAGGTGCTCCAAGTTCAGAGCAATGACTTGACAGGTAACATTCCTAACGTGAGCGGGGGTTTTCCAGCGGCGCGTTGGCTAAACATGGCTGGAAACAATCTGTCGGGATCCTTGCCGACCAACGTTGCCAGCACCAACCTGCTGGTTATGAACGTAAATGGAAACGAGCTCACTGGCACCATTCCAGGCGCTTATACTCGACTGTTCACCAGAATGAGCCTGTTTGACATGAGCAACAACAATCTGAGTGGCATGGCTCCTATGGCTTGGCTGAACGGAGCCAGTTTTGTGAATGTTGCTCAAATTCCGGGCTTTTCGGTTAGTGGTAACAGGCTTTGCTTCGACCGCCGTGTCAGCTTCACTCCTTCGCCGAACCCGTTGGTAGCCCCAACTGCCAGTGAAACCGCTTCAGCTGATATATGGCCGCTGCTGGCTGCCAACAGTGGGCGTCATGCCAATGTTTTTGTTCATCTTGAAAACAATGTCTGCAGCGATTCCCGTTTCTCCAGTTTTTCTCAAGTAGCGTTGCCCTCGGTAGCGAATGTCAGAACATTCTTGAATGTGCCCACAAGTGGGGTATTTCAGGGACAACGTCTCATTGTAAGCCAATTTGATCCTGTGGCCTACCCGGATACGGGTGGGGCTCCAGTGGTTACAGGCTACCGTGTTCTGTATAGAGAAGCCAGAGACGCTGCTTTCAACAGCAATGGAAGGCTGAAAGTCAATGAAAACTTCAGTGGTGGCGGTTACTTGACCTCTGCCAGAACTGATGACGTTGATTTTGGAGACGAGGATCCTTTCGTGGTGGTTCGTGAAAGCGAATTGTTGACGACTGGTGTGGAAATAACAGCAAGCGAATTAGTTGTGGACATCCAGCCGTACTATCAGGTTGACTCAGGTGGGGTCGGATTCCTCTTCTTAGGTGGAAATAACGCTTGGCAGGCTCAGGGTTGGCGAGTTGTGAATGTCATATCTAATGGCACTTCCGCTCAGGAAATAGCCCGTAACGTTGGACTTGCCCCCAATCGTGAGATATTTTCCTGGAACGCCACCGCTCAGAGGTGGGTTTCTCACTCCACCAGCGGAGCTCCGAGCGGAGTTCTGAATGAAGGTACTGCCGTGATGTTCCGAGGCGGGGTTTCCTCAGCGAACAATCTGGGGTTTGCCGGAGTGAGCCGGGCTGATGAGAATATAACCCTGACAATGCGACAGGGTTGGAACTTGTTAGGTCCAGCCAACTTTGACTTGGTGGTTGGCCCAAATAACAGAAGTGTTTTCTTTCACTCATCTCTGTTTGCCTGTGAAAACCTGGCAGGTGTGCTAGCTGTCGTAACTTATGATTCAGAGCTTGGAGAGTTCAAACTAGCTCTGCCGTGCCATCCCAATGTGCCGTTGCCAGCCGGCTACCAAGCCTTGGATGCTATAGACAGCCGTGACAGCGTGTATGTCTTCTTCCGAAGCTCCCTGCCGGTGGCAGTAACTTGGAACCCTACTACTAGCAGTTACGTTCCTGCCTGAGCCTGAGCTAGCTTTGAGCTAGCTTGACTCCTTTGGGGGTTGGCTTTGCGCACTGCGTGGAGTCAACCCCCTTTTTCTTGTGTGCCGCAAGGCCCTCACACGCAGTTCCCTGCGTTGTGTGACACCGCAGCTTGCTCACATTGCTCTGCCAGTCCGGTGCGGGAGTAGAGACCTTAGAGAGTTAATGGGTCTGGTGCTTAAATCCTCCCTTAAACCCCTCCCCCCAACCTCAAACGGCAAGTTAAGTAAGCGATTCCCTGAAATTCGCCGAAAGTTACCGCTGGGGCGGTTTTAGGGTATAATGAAGGAACAAGCACAAGGCAAGGAGATTTTCAACATGACTGTATTGGAGCCCCCCGACATCCCTGTTGAGGAGTATCATTTGCCGGAATACGCCTATCTGCTGGAGCATGATCATGGCACTGAGGAGCGCAACCGCGCGATAAGGAACCATATTGTTTACGGCATCCCATTTGACCCTGAAATTCTTGTGTCTGACAGGGCGAAGAAGATGAGACAGATCTTGCTGGAAGAGCATGAAGCGAGAAGACGCAAAGCAGCTACCGCTTAAATGGCGCAGACCTAATTTTGTAGGTGCCAATATTCTCATTGACACTAATGTGTGGATTGATAATCATTTGCCACACATTCTTTTGGCTTCAGTTGACTTGGGACTTTTTCAGTTATCTGTATCTGAGTACGTAATGGGGGAATGGTTGCGAAATCATGAGAAAACTTGGGTTAGGGGGGTCAATAAAAGCAGAGAAGAGCTGGCTGAGGAATTGGAGGGTTCCTATAACTATGTGGATTCATATATGTGGAACAAGTTTGTAAGACGTTTCAAAAGAACAGAACCCAAAGACAAGCCTGTGGCAGCGTCAGCTAAAGCAGCAGGTTCCAACTATATTATGTCGTTCAATTACAGGGATTATTATCCACTAGAGATGAGGTCACAGGGCATAGAAGTCTACCCGCCTGACGCAATCTTGTCTGAATATATTTACCACGATCCCTATATAGCTCAGCTATTTGCTAATATATACCGGCCTCTTGAAGACGACCAAGATTTTGTTGGGCAAATATCACAATTTTGGAATTACAATAAAAAAATGCCAATGGTAGCTAATGCCTTGACAGCACATCCTGGTTTTATAGAAATTACTGGCATTTAAGCATTGCATACAATGATTCGTTAAACAACAACTTTTTCACAAGCGAAAGGCTTTAAAACCAAAAGGGCAATTAAATGAAATCCGACATATCCATTTGTGGCATAGATGTTCCTGAGCACTTGATCAGGTATAGCTATAACACTACCACTTTGCACATAACAAGGCGGGAAACTGTTTTTATCAGGCGCACCACGGAATCTGAGGAAATCTGCTCTGCTATTCAAAAAACAATAGGCGAGTCGCCCGACCCCAACAAGCTGCGCTTTTCAATAAACGAAACAGAATGGGCAGGCACCGTAGAATTTGACTATGAAACAGATGGATCTGGGTATATTGTGCAGCTGACCGTTGCCTAGGTCGCCTAGGTGTTTCTATGATAAAAGTGCTAACCTGAAGCAATTGCAAATGCTGGCCTGCCAGATTAAGCCACTAGAAGGAGGTTCTAATGAAAGCCGAAGCAGTTGACAAGATCTTTGACATAGATGGGCGTGTGGCCATCGTTACAGGCGGCAGCCGCGGCATTGGGCGTTCCATAGCGCACGGGTTTGCAGCTAAAGGCGCCAAAGTGGTGATTGCCAGCCGTAAAGCTGAAATGTGCGACAAGGTGGTGGCAGAAATCAAATCTGACGGGGGCGACGCTGTGGCTGTTCCCACTCAGATGAGCAACCTGAATGATATTGCCCATTTAGTCAGAGCTACTGTGGAGCACTACGGCGGCATTGATATTGTGGTGAACAACGCCGCTAATGCCTTGGCGCTGCCTTTTGGGGAGATCACCCCGGAAGGCTGGACTAAATCGTTCGACGTCAATCTGCGTGGCCCGGTGTTTTTGATACAGGAAGCTTTGCCGTATCTGAAGGAGAGCCAGCACGCATCGGTGATCAATGTTTCCAGTGCCGGGGGATTTTTGTTTTCTGCTTTCACGCATATTTATGCAGCAGCCAAGGCAGGCTTGCAGTCTTACACGCGCTCCTTGGCGGCCGACCTAGCCCCCTACAACATCAGAGTGAACTGCATCGCTCCAGGCACCATAGACACCGATATGGTCCGCTCCAGCCCACCTGAAAGACAGGAGTCCATGGCCAAAGCATCTCTGCTGGGGCGAGCTGGGCATCCCGATGAGTTGATAGGGATTGCCTTGTTCATGGCCAGCGAAGCTTCCAGCTTTATGACTGGTGCCACCATCAACTATGACGGGGGACTGGTGCCTAGGTAGGGTGGCGCGGCCGCTACGGGCTGGCTGCCGCAGGCTGGTGCGCTGAGGCGTTGGCTACGGTGTGGCGCGCACCTGAGTTCTAGCTCAAATCAACCGAGATATCCAGAGGTGTCTTTGGGATTTCGCCTTCCAAAATTTGAGGCAGGAATTCTCTGAGGCGTTCGGGCAGCACAGGCTCTGAGCTGGCCAACAAATCCCGCGGTTCCCACCAGCGGGCTCCTTCAAAAGCTGCTGCTTCCAAGGCTTCCAGCTTTTGGGGTTGCCACTCCAGTTCGCCTTCAGTCCGAGCCAAAAAGATAGACTCATCAGACTCAAAGCGCATCCCCCCAAATTCAAATTCCACATACTGAGTCCAAATGCAAGGCCCCATTGCCACTTTGGAAATGCCCGTTTCTTCGTAAAGCTCCCGGCGGGCAGCGTCTGCCAAGCTCTCATTGAATCCAGCGCCTCCTCCGGGGATCTCCCACCAGGACGGTTTATAGGGGTCGGCAGGGTCGCTGGCTTTCATCATGAAAATCCGTCCCTGCTCATTTAGCAGAACCACCCTGGCAGCCGGGCGCCTAATGACCCACATAATTTGAGGCTACGCTGTGTGAGGCTGCGCCGGTTTAGCCTGCACCATCTGAGGAAACGCCGGTTATGTCTGCGCCGGCTTGGGCTTGATTAACTTGGGCTGCGCTAATTGTTTGTGCGCTAATTGTCGGTTATTCTGTCGGTCTGTTCACGAATTTCGTAGATGAGCCGCACTAGCCAATAGCGCAGAAAGCGGGTGATGGAGTTGACGGCCATGAAGATACCCCCTAAAATAATCAGGCCGACGCCGAAGATGGCAAAAATGACCATGTCAATTTGGTCTTGAAAATCTTCAGACGAATCTGCGGCAAAATAGGCAGCAACAGTCAGCACCAACCCCACTATTGCCACAAAGATCCCCAAGCGCATATAGCGGCGCTCCAGGTTGGCCTTGCCGCCGGTGATGCCCAACTTGCCAACCTCAGTTTGGAATTGGGTCAGACGGGCGGAATCGCTGGCTGTGGATTCAACCGACGGGGCGCTGTGGGAGCTAGCGTCGGTGCTGGACTTCGCAGTGCTTTGAGGATTGTCTGCTTGGGTCATGGTTTCACCTCTCTTGGTTTAGGCTGTTCTGACAAGATTGATAGATCGCATTATGTGATTCCCAGATAGACCTCGGTCAATTCTTCGGCTATGTCATCTGGTGCTCCAATGCGCTGGATTAGGCCACCGGCCATAATGGCAGCTTCATCGGCTACCCCCAGCACAGATTGAGCAAATTGCTCAACTATAAGAATAGACAGCCCAGACTGTGCCAACTGCCCCACCTGCTCATAGAGCTCCTCAACGATAATAGGCGCCAGCCCCATGGACAGTTCGTCTAGCATCAGCACCGCTGGGTCGCAAGCCAAGGCCCTTGACATAGCCAGCATCTGCTGCTCGCCCCCCGAAAGCGTGCCAGCCAGCTGTTTGCGCCGCTCGGCCAGACGAGGAAATTGCGCAAAAGCTCGCTCGGTCACATCTGCAAACGAAACCCCAGCAAAAGTAATCATGCGCAAATTTTCCATCACTGTGAGGTTGGGAAAGATGCCACGCCCCTCTGGGATCAGACAGACCCCAGCTTTGGCCAACTCAGCTGGGGGAGTTCCGGTTACTTCCTTGCCCATCAGCATCAAATTGCCTGCCGACGGAACAATCTGGCCGCTAGCTACACCTAAAGTTGTGGACTTGCCCGCGCCGTTTGGCCCCAGCAAAGCCATGACCTGTCCGGGCTGGATGTCTAGACTCACGCCGTGCAGCACATCAATAGTGCCATAGCCAGCTCTGATGCTGATGAGTTCCAAGAGTCCGTGCTGGGTTTGTTGGAGCTGGGTTTGTTGGGCTTCAGTCATTTCTCGCACTTTCAGATTTGTCAGTTTGCACCCAAGTAGGCAGCCCGCACCATTGGATCGTTCTGAATGGCTTCAGGCTCGCCTTGGGCGATTATGAGTCCGAAATCCAGCACGTAGATTTCAGTGCTGGTGCTCATGACTATGCTCATATCGT
Organism: Candidatus Hopanoidivorans cymbastelae; assembly: GCA_028283145.1. Lineage (GTDB taxonomy): Bacteria > Actinomycetota > Acidimicrobiia > Acidimicrobiales > Hopanoidiivorantaceae > Hopanoidiivorans > Hopanoidiivorans cymbastelae. The sequence continues at coordinate 5,755 of JAPYNY010000025.1, read as the reverse complement.
GTTCCACCAGCAAAATCCCCAAATCGGGAGAGACGATGCTCTTGAGCAGTTGCGCCACCGCTTGCGTTTCTTCCTCACTCAGCCCCGAGGACGGCTCATCCAGCAACAACAGGCTGGGTGTCATAGCCAGCGCACGAGCCAACTCTACCAGCCTGGCTGTGCCAGTAGGTAGGGTTCCGACAGTGATATCAGCTACTTCCGACAAGCTGGCTTTTTCCAGCAGCTCATCGGTGATGTCGTTCGGGTTGTGGTGGTCATGATGGTCACGCCGCCGCCGGCGCTCAGCCGCCACTTTGATGTTGTCTCGTGCACTGAGGGAGTTAAAGGCTTCCAGTTTTTGAAACGTTCTGGCAATGCCCATACGGGAGCGCCTTGTAACCGACAGATTATTAATGCGCCGTCCCTTGAAATAGACCGACCCGCTGGTGGCTGGAAGCAGCCCCGAGATGATATTGAACAAGGTGGTCTTGCCAGCCCCGTTAGGGCCGATCAAGCTGGTGATTTTGTCGGGCTCTGCTTGGAGGTTGGTGTCGGTCAGGGCTTGCACGCCGCCAAAGCGCTTGGCCACGTTTTGAACTTCCAGCAAAGGCGCAGCCGTCATGTTGTATCCCCGGCAGCCGTGGCGGCCTCTGTCCCCGTCTCAGCCGAGTCGTGCCTTCTGTAACCACCTTCTGGCACCACAAAATCAGTGATACGCAAGCGTCTGTCCAAGTCGATGATCTCGTTGGGTGCAAAGGGGCGGTCCAGGCCCATCTCGCCAAATTCAAGATCGGCTTTTTGGGCGTTCTCCTGCGCAATCTCCTTACGGGCATCCTTGCGCCAAGGCAAGATAGGAGCAAAGCCCCTTCCCATTTCGTAAAGCGCGCCCCTGGGGTTGAAGACCATGCCCAAGGCTAAAAAGCCCGGCCCCAGCGGAACTGAGATTTCCCGGATGAACCATACCAGCCAGTTGACGCTGCCCAGTTCTTCCAGCCTGGTGGCCAAGTTGTCAAACACCGGGATGAACACCAGGAAAATCCCTGCCATTGGAATGGAGACACCGGCGGCCACCACCAATAAGACGATATTCAAGCCGTTGATGACGTCAAAGCTTCGCACGCCGTCCAGGGTTGAGTTGGCCGTGGCCCAGAATACTCCCCCAACTCCAGCTATGGCAGCCGATACAGCATAAACGATCACTTTCGTCAGGTTGACGTCAATGCCGACTGTGGCCGATGCGGCGGGGCTGTCGTTCAGAGCTACCCAACGCCGGCCGTAGCGCGACCGCCTCAAAAAAACCAGCCCGACCACAATCACCCCAAAAGCAAAAAATATCAGCAAAAGGAAAGTCTCGCGGGTATCAAAAGTGATGCCAAACATCCGAATGTCGCCGAAGTGGGATCCCCCGCTGGCACTGGGGATAATGGAGGAGTGGGGGAAAAACAGCAGCGACATGCCCTGAGCAAAAGCCAGCGATCCCAACGCCAGATACAGCCCTTGGAGCCGGCTGGCGGGGATGGCAATGAGCGCTCCCATAGGCGCACAGACCAGAGCCACCAGAAAAATCCAGTATCCGTTGGTGGTTTCCTGGCCGATGCCGGCAAATTTCAGATACAAGAATGCTCCGAAGCCGGCAAAAGCCAGCGGAGCGAAATTGATTTGCCCGGCCCAGCCGGTGAGGGGGACAATGGACAGCCCTATGAGAGCCAGTCCCATAGCCACCAGTGCGCTGTTGAGAGGCGCTTGGCCCCAGGCACCGGGATCCCAAATTCCAAAATTCAGCCAGCCCTTGCTGAGCACCAAAATCATGAAGATCAGCACCGCCACCCCAAAGATAGCCTCTGCCGGGTGAGTCAGCCGCTCCTTTGGTTTGAGATGGGAAGCCACCCGGCCGATCGACAACTGCGCCTTGGGCAGGGCGATGACCACAATGAACAGTAGCACTGGAGCCACCGCATCTGGCGCAAAGCGGAAGTCGCTGCCGAATTTAAGCCAAGTGCTGATGTGCTGACTCAATAAGCCGATCAACAAAGCTCCCACAACTGTGAGCGGCAAGTTCTTCAGAGCGCCGAATGTGGCAGCTGCGAAAGCTGTGATAATGAGGATGTTCAGGTTGATGGGATCTAGCTGGATTTCTGGAGCGATCAGAATACCGCCCAGAGCAGCCAGCGAGCTGCCCAGCGCCCAGGCAATGGAAGAGATCACATTCGGTCGCACACCGTTGAGGGCTGCCAAGCCACGATTGTCCACCACTGCTCGCATAGCTGTGCCGATTCGGGTTCGATACAGCAAAAAGCTCAGGAATATGGCTAGGGCAATGGCTGTGCCAATGGTGATGAGTCGGTGGTACAGCAGCTTGAAGCCCAGGTTCCACCCGAAAATGCTTTCAACCCCGGCTCCCCTGCCGAAGAAAAAATTGACCTGACGAATGCTGTCTTGTTGCCAGATTTTGCCGGTTGTAGCCAAGATCAAGACCATCAGGGCCACGGTTGCCACCAGCTGCATTACCGGGAGCGTGTTGCGCAGCCGGCGCATGACGGCAATATCCAGCAGCACTCCTTCCAGCGGTGCTATCACCAGCACGACCACCGCCAGAGCCAGCAGAGCATGCCACCCCCGGTTGACATAGAACTCCCAGAACAAGAAGGCGTTGAAGACTCCGATCGCGCCTTGGGCGAAGTTGAAGATGCCGGTGGTTTTGTAGACCACGACCAAGCCAGTGGCATACATGGCATACAGCGACCCCACGGCCAAGCCGATGAAAGTTGCCGTTGCGAAGGAAGTGTAGGTGACTTCGTTGCCGCCCCAGTAGCGCCAGAAGATCAGAATCAGCAAAGCTGTGCCCAGAGCGGAGGCTGCTAAAGCGCCAAACGGTATCCTGCTAAGCGGTATTTTGGCAAATGTTGCTTTGCCAAGCGGTGCTTTGGAGGTGTCCAATGCTTTGCGCATGTTCTCTTGGCGTTTGCGTTAGGCGCAGTGCTGGGTGAGGCGGGGTGAGGCGGGTGCTACATGGCTAGCTTGTGGCAGAGCTTGTCATGGCAGCAGCACCGGTCAACTGGCCTGTTTCTTGGCTGGTCTATTCCTCAACTTCGTAGGTGCCACTTCTCTCCTCCAGATAGCCTTCGGGTCCGGCGTTGTATTCAGCTTCGGAATCCAACACATTGACCAAGATGTTGTTGTCTGCGTTGCAGTCAAACGTGCCTCGCTCCTGCGGGTAAACACGCGCAAATTCTCCGTCCGTGACACGCAGCAAGACAAAGCAAGGCGAAGTCAGCTTGGTGGAGAAATTCAAAGTGCCGAACCAGCCGTTGGCATCAAAAGCGCTGATTTGGCGCATCTCATCCAGGATGGCTTGGCGAGTGATGGCGTTTAACCCGTCTCGCGCCACTATCTGGTTGACGGCGTTTTCAAAGAGCCTACCAGCTACCCAAGCACCGGCCGCCCAAGACGGCGGGTTGTCCTCGCCCATGGCACCGATGAAAGTATTCAGTTCGTCATTGGCATCCTTTTCTTCAAACGGCAAAAATGACAGCCAGACATAAGTGCCTTCGGCCACGTCCTGTTCTTGGAAATCAGGGGTATAGCAGGCGATTGAGCAAATCCAGGTAATGGAGTCCAAATCCAAGCCCTGAACTTCGGCCTCGCTCTTCCATTTCAGCATGGATTGATCGTTGGAGCCGGTGTAGGCATAGTTGGAATCGGATGACTTCATGACCTCAATGTATTGCGCATATGAAGCCTGCGGCGCGGCACCACTGACGTTGAATTCACCATCGTTGCCGATGCCAATTTCAGAGTTTGACCTGATCCCCGGCATGGAGCTGTTGATGGCCGAGGCCAAGTCTCCCGGAATCAAAAAGACACCGTGGAGTGGGTTGCCGTTCGCTGTGGCTTGAGCTTGCAGCCAGCGGTGGGGGCCTACCATATTGTGATATTCCCTGGCGCCAGAGCCTGAATAGGGGCAAATGGCGTTGGTGATGGCGAAAGTGTTGGGCGAACAGGCATGCACAGCTTCTACCGCCCGCTCTGGTATGTCGGGAATGCCTATAGGGTTGCCGGCTTGGTCGGTGCAGGTATTCAAATCTTCAACGTTGGTAACGAAGAGTGATGTGGAGCCAATCAGGGCTACGGCTTCCTCGCAAGCTCTCAGGAATCCGCTGGTGGTCTTTTCGGGGTTAATTTGCGAGTCGTGTTCAATCACTTCAATCTCGCGACAAGCCAGACCTCCGTTTTCGTTGACGTGGTCGGCCCAGGCTTTTGTGCCGTCAATGGAACCTTGGAATAGCCCCGGAGCCAGCGGGGAGCCGACATCGGCCATCACCAGAATAGTGATCTTGTCGGCGGTGATGCCGATTTCCGAATCTTCCAACTCGGCAGTTTCGCAGATATCAGGGCTAGTGGTGGTGGACTCGATCACCAGTGGGGCTTCGGTGGTTGTAGTCTCACCATCTGGATCTTCGCCGCCGGTTGTAGTGGTTGTCTGCGGGGGTGCCGTGGCGGTGGTTGGAGTGGTGTCGGGGCCGGTAACAGGGTCGTCGTCATCGCGCCCACAGGCTGCAGCGATTACCGCCAAGGCTGCTAGGAGCAGGCAGATTTTGGTGGCAAGTTTGAGGGGCTTTTGAGGTCTGGCATTTTTGGTGCGGATGTTGGATGCCACAAGAGATCTCCTTTGTTGCATGAATTTTTAGCCGTGCATTGGCTGTTTTGCCCTATTGTAGAGCAAAAGAAAAATGCGTGCACACAAAGTCGGAGCTGGTCGCCTTGGGTTGTGGCGCCACGTGCCTCGCCAGCGGGCGCTAAGTGCCGGAGTTGCGGCGTGAGCCTGTCAACAGGTCTTGATTGCCCGACCTTAGGTAGCAGCTGAGCCTCGTGTTCTGCTCGCCTGGCTCGTCCCAGAGTTCTTTTGTGGGTAAGAAGGTGGAGAATTCCAACTCAGACAGTTCGTATTCTTGCCCTACCCAGTCCTCAAAGTATTTGTAGCATTCCTCTTGGGCCCAAAGTTCAAGCTGGGTCGCACCTGGGAACTCAGGGTCGGGATAGCCGACTTGGTGATATACCTCTCCCTCGTGGGGCCTGGAGCAATCCACAATGGTGAAAATGACTTCGGTCAGGCTGGTGCGCTCGTTCTCAAATCGGTAATCGTTGAAGCAATCACCGACCTTAACGGCAGCTATTTCTGATACAAGCCCTTCGGGTGACAGGGAAGTGGTGGTGATGGAGGTTTCAGGGGTCGGCTCTGGCCCTGCTTCAGTCTCAGAAGTTGTCGGCTCAACCGGGGCAGCTGGGGCTTGCTGGCGCCGGGCAGTTTGAGATTCTTGGACGCAACTGCTGATGGCCAGCAGCAGGGCAGCGACAACTAGCAGTTTTAGGCGAGTCGGTAACTTAAAGCGAGTCGGCAACCTGAGCGGCATCAATAAGACGGAATAGCCCGGTCAACATAGTTAAAAGCTACGAAAAGGCAGAACATCAAGGGTATCAAACCCACGGCCACAGACGGCCACATCCTCCAGCGGCTGCCCACTAGCCAGACGGCTGCCCAAACTAGCAAGGTTGCCATCCCCCACAACACAGCCGACGGAATGGCTGAGCGGTCGCCATTCAGGCCGGTGCCGAAGCCGTCATCTGAGCTTGTGAGTTGGGTGGCCGATGAGTCTTGCGTCGGGGCTGCTGGCGGGTTTTGGGGTTGGGCTGTCGGTGAGTTTTGCGGTGGCTGGGCTGTCGGTGAGTTTTGGGGCTGGGCCGCTTGGGTTCTAGCTATGGCCGCTTCTGATTGGTT
>JAPYNY010000024.1 GCA_028283145.1 Candidatus Hopanoidivorans cymbastelae | reverse complement strand
CTACACCGGCGCAACCCCACAACTGATCACCAACCTGCTAGGCGACCAAACACAACTCATCCCCCTGATACTACGCTGGAACACCCAAACCCAGCAATGGAACTACAACCTCCCAGGCCGACAACCAACCCCCAACACCAACACCCCCTGGTTCGACACCATCAACCCCGGCGACACACTCCTCATCTACAACAACGCACCAACACCCACCACCATCCCCTGGACATAACCACCGCCGCCACATAGTTCACGTGAGCGCGACATAGCAACCAACCCCTAGCCACAGTACCCGGTTGGGCTAACTCTCGCTAAGTCCACCTCTTCCCTCAGTAGCTCAAAACCGCTTAGGAAGCTGGAGCTTATCTGAGGCATCAAGGAGTCCCTGCTGCCTTAAACTGTTGCTGAACTGAAATTCCAGTCAAAAAAAGTTGATACATAAACTGGCATCTAATTTTCTGATTTATTATGCCAGAATAGGTTCTCTAGAAGGATAGCCTGTCATGACTCAGTGCCCTTTGCCCAATTCTACAGCTAACGATGATATGCCTAGACACCTGTCAACTGCCCGTGACGACTTAAATCCGGCACAGGTTAGGGAGATCGTGGAGGACGAGCTCAGAAAGCTCAATAAATACGGAGGAAAGTCTCTTGATCCAAGCAGGTGGACGTCTAAGCCTCAATTGAGCCTGCTTGAAATGGGACGAGCTGAAGTGGATGAATTTTTCTAGCACCAAACGTCCGCTGCCAGACGGGATGAAATCAGGTCTGTCCATTACACAGCGGAGTCATCATTTGGCTAGGAACTTATCCAGTATTCCCACTTCAAAATAGACATTGTGCTGCTCCCAGACATCTGGGGATTCGGAACGGACAAGACGACCAAAAGACGAGTCGCATCGGATTGATTTGGTCAGCATCCAAGGGGTGGCAGATTTTGCGACCAGAACCCACTTTAGCGGTGTTGCCTATCTCCGGCTCCGGCGCATAAAGCGTGGACAACTGCGGCAATGCAAGCTTTGGCTTCGCTGTCGCAGTCAGGCACACAGCACGATAGCAGCACTCCTACAAAGGTGAAATTAGAAGCAGCACTTCTAAAAAATCGCTAAAATTAGAAGCAGTACTTCTAATTCAACAGTATAATGAGGCTATGATAATACCCCGAATCATATCTCTCCCCCCGCCCGGCGAGCAGAGTTTCTTTCTGTGGGGGCCTCGCCAAATTGGTAAAAGCACGCTATTGAAGCAGCTTTATCCACCAACTGAGCACTACTGGGTCAATCTTTTGGACAGAGATGCCTACAGGCAATATCTGGCCAGACCTGAAAGTCTGCGAGAAGCCCTAGGGGCATCGCCACCGCAGCCCGGCACCCAGGTCGTGATAGACGAGATTCAGGAGGTGCCCCAACTTCTGCCTGAGATACACCTGATGATTGAAGACATGGGATTCAAATTCGCGCTCTGCGGTTCAAGCCAGCGCAAGTTGCTTAGAAGCAGAGCAAACTTTTTGGGTGGCCGGGCAGCAAAATATGACCTACGGGGTTTGACTTACTCCGAGCTAAGAGGTGAATTCAACCTGGAGAAAATAGTCAATGCCGGCTATTTCCCAAAATCATATCTGGCGAAAAAACCTAAGGATTTCTTCAGCAACTATGTGGGAGACTATCTATACAACGAAATAATCAGTGAAAGCATTGTGAGAAAGTTGGATAGCTTCCAAGACTTCTTGGAGATAGCAGCCCTGCGGGATGGCGGCAAGGTGAATTATTCCAACATTGCCGGCGAATGCGGAGTTAGTTACAAGACAGTCCAAAGCTATTATGAGATACTCGTTGATACACAAATCGGACAGTGGCTGAAACCATATTCAAAAGGCAGGGTGAGGTCGGGCAAAGCTCGCAAATTTTATTTCTCTGATGTTGGGCTGGCAAATTTTCTGGCCAGGAAAGGTAAGCTGCTTGAAGGTGGAACTAAAGATTTTGGGAACGCCTTTGAAAACTGGGTTTTTCACGAAATTTCAACCTTTCTGGACTACAAGCGGCACGGCACGTCGGAAATCAAGTTTTCCTATTGGGGAGACGGTGTCTCGGAAGTGGATTTTTTACTTGGAGACCATGTTGCGATTGAGGTGAAATCCTCGGAGAACATCACTGACAAGCACCTCAAGGGCTTGCTCAGGCTCAAGCAAAAGCATCAGAGCTTTGAAACACTTATAGTGGTATGCCGCCAGAAACGTTCAAGACTAACCGACGAGGGCGTGCTGATTCTCAACTATGTGGACTTCGCCCGAAGGCTTTGGGATGGGGAGTTCACTGAAATGGGCCGGTTGCCACTTGGGGTTGGCGATGAGTAGGGTGATTGCTTAGTGCGAGTGAAGTGGCTGGGGAATTGTCTGCGTAGAATATGCTTTGCATTAGTTTCTAATGGCTAAGGGACAAAATGGGTGGCCCCGTTTTTCGCCTATTGCTGTCTAAAAGCAGATGCACATCCAGCCAAACCAAGAAAGGTCAAAATGACTGATCAAAAACTTCCGAAACAAGAAGACTTTCACCTTCCGACTCTTCAAGCCATCCAAAAACTTGGAGGCTCAGCCACTGTCTCTGAATTGAAAGACGCACTTATTGAGATATGCAACATCACCGATGAACAGCTTGAGGAGTGCTACAAGGATGGTGATCCTAAAGTTTATTTTGAAATGAGTTGGGCGCGAACTAGTCTCAATAAAATTGGGTTTGCAGAAAATAGTGAACGGGGTGTGTGGTCGATAACAAAGAAAGGAGTTGAATTTCTAAAAGCACCTCGGGACGAAGCTGAAAAAACCCTAAACAAAATAATTAATGAATATTATGCAACAAACTCTAAGAGCAGCAATCAGAAAAGAAAAGAAATAAAAATTTGGAAGAAGGAGTTGCTGGAAATTTTGAAAAAAATTGGGCCTAATGCGTTTGAGCGGCTAACTATGCGTCTTCTTAGGGAAGAGGGTTTTGAAAAACTGCACAATATTGGAAAGCCAGGTGATGGTGGTATTGATATTTTAGGGGAATGGCATATATCGCTTATCAGCTTTCCTGTTTCAGTTCAGTGTAAGCGTTACAAAGGAAGCGTTGGGCCTGATCAAATCCGAGATTTTCGTGGGGCTATGGCTGGAAGAACTGATCATGGACTGTTTATCACAACTGGAGCATTTACTAAAAGCGCACGCATAGAAGCAAGTCGCGATGGTGCTCCTAAGATAAACCTGATCAATGGTGAGGAGTTGTGTGATTTGCTTGCGAAATACCAACTAGGAATAGACGAAAAAGATTCCTTCAAAATTGATAAAAGTTTTTTTGAGAGCATTTAGCCTTGACGGCAAGAGTCTGAATACCAGAATGATATGGCACAAGTGGTAAATTTCTCATAGTGGCTTCGTCTCGGCTAGACCATCTCATCCAGTTCTATCATCTCCTAGACAACTTGGAAGAGCGGCTGAGTGGGGCACGCAAGCTCAGAGATTGCACGGGAGCGATGGACTGGCCGAAGCGAGGGATTTATTTCTTCCGTCAAGCGGACGAGCAACGCAGCAACACCCTGACTAGCAGCCCCAGCAGTGGCTCCCGCTCTCGCGTCATCCGTGTCGGCACGCACGCTGTCAGTCAAAATTCCCGTTCTACTCTTTGGGGGCGCCTGTCCAACCATCGTGGACCAGCCAGCACAGGGGGCGGGAATCATCGTGGGTCGGTGTTTCGCAAACTAGTCGGAGAGGCTCTGATGCAGCGAGACAAACACATCTGCCCCACTTGGAACGCAGGCAAGACAGCCACAAAAACAATCCGCAAAGCTGAGCAGCCGATAGAGCGGGCAGTGAGTGCTGTGCTAGGCGAGATGGAACTGCTTTGGCTAGCCATTGACGACCCACCCAGCCGCCACAGCCTGCGTGGAGTGATTGAGCGCAACTCCATCGCCCTGCTCAGCAACTACGAAAAGCCGCCGCTTGACCCGCCCTCCCCGCAGTGGCTCGGACACTTCAGCCTCAAATCTAAGGTGCGCCAGTCGGGGCTTTGGAACCAGCGGCATGTGGAGGAAAAATACGATCCCAGCTTCTTGGACGCTCTGGAAGAGCTAATCGGAAGGTTGTGAACTCAGCCCTGCGGACACGAGTAGCCGTCATGCCTCACCACAGGCAGGCAGCATATGTTGGTCCATTCAGGAGTTATTGGAGTTGAAAGGGCTGTTGCCCTGAGCGGGGGCGAAGCTACCTGCCGAGCACCTGACAGGGCAGCAAGCAGCCCCAATCCTTACGTAGGCCAGCGGGTGTGGCTGCGCACCAAAGGCTTGTCGCTTATTATGTATTGCACGAGTGTGAACTTGCGGCCATCCTCCGTAAAAAAATCGATGCCCCCGGGTGGCACAAGATTTTGATTTTTTGGCACTTGGCTTTGGCGTTTTCTTTTCCGCATTTTTCACTCAAGTCTTTCTTGAAGCAGGTAGTAGCTATATTATGCCTTAAACACAACAAAAAGCAGCACAACCGTTGAATCGCCCAAATTGCCCTTGACACAAAAACGCCTTTTGCCTTCTTCTGATTTAGATAATTGAGCAGCAAAGTTTTCAATGGCCTTTTTTGTCTGAGCATCCAATGCAAGCGTGGACGAGATTGATGTGAAAGCTTCATCAGCTGCCTCACTGACTAGCTTTGTGCGGGAGAAGAAAAACGAAACTTTTGCCTTCTTCGTCTCAGTGTTGCAGATGACCGCTGTTGAATCCCATTTTGACTTCCGCCACGTTGCGAATCTTGGGCGTTCAAAATACGCCTCCGCCCCAATCTTGTCTGGCTCTTCTGGGTTTTCCTCCAACAGTATTTCAGCCAGCGAGCATATGCTGTCTCGGGCGCCCAGAATTTTCTCCCGTGCCTAGGCGCGCAGGGCAAAAACCCAACCGATGATGACCCCCATTGCCAAAACAGCGGGCGATAGATATGGATTGAAGTCTGCGATTTCCATAGCCCTGAATATAGACAGGGGGTGTTGCACAGCATCTTCAGCATCTTTGGTGCAGGAGTGTTTGGGATGGGGGTGCTGCCTGCTACCCCCTAGGCATGCTCAGGGTATGTTATATGTTCAGGCATTGGGCATTGCCTTGGCACACCCCCCCAACCCCAACCTCAGGTGCCAACCCTCAAGTGCCGCAGATTCCAGCGCATTCGTTACCCCAGTGTTCGTCTTCGCTGGCGGTGGCGGCTAACTCCGCTGTGTCTAGGGCCACTGCTTCTTCCAAGGGCAGCCGGCGAGAATGCAGAAACACCCTGTTGCGAAACATGGATGTGGCGTTGTGATCGGGCGAGCGCAGCAGCTTGTCTATCGCCACCGCATCGTCAAATGAAGTTTTGTCGGTTTCACGCATCTGCACCCAACTGGAAGCCGAATGATAAGGACAGCCGACACAAGCCGAGCGGGGCAATCCCCGCCCCGGATACTCGCCATGAAACCACTCAATGCAGTCCTCGCGTGACATGCCAAGGTCAATCAGCGGATAACAATTGACAATCCACGGGTCGGGCGAGACTCGCATCCTCTCGGCTTCGTCAATGGTGATGCCCAACCACATCTCCATAGAGGTGGAGTAAGCCACAGGCGAACGAGGTGAAAGCCCCAGCAGCCGACGCACCTGCTCTTTGATGGGCTTGATTTTGTAATGTGTAGTACATTGGCGCCAGTTCATACCCGCAGGAGTTCCATCTGGAGCAGACAGAAAGGTCGGAATAGTTAACCATGGCGACCCACTTGTATTTACACCAGCTATTACATCTTCTCGCAAAGACCTACCAATGCTAACAGTTTCAATGGGAAACGAGATAACCGACCGCAACCATTCAATATTTTTATAAACCGCAGGTGGCTCCCAGCCGGTGTCGGCAAAAATGGCTACATCAGGCTTGTGCTCAAAAAAATCATGCTCGGCCAGTAGAGCTAAAACTGTGGACTGAGTGCCGCCACCCAGCGATAATACCCGTAAAGCAGGGTCTGGGGGGCGGCTCCTCATTTTGGGGGGAGGGCCGCCGTAACTTTTTCCTTTAAATCTTCTTTACTTAATATATCCAAACTAATTCCACCAGCCATTTTATTAAGCTGGGTCATGATAAAGTCAATATCTTTTGCTTCACTTATACCTTTATCGATCATAATATCCAAAATCATAGCTCGAATTTTATCTGAAGCCATAAATAATCGGTCTGACATTTGATCGTATAATCTCGCATTTTCAGCCATAATCTCTAACAATTCATCAAAAGAATTATTTGAAAACTTGGATGCTCTAGCTGCAAATTCACCTAGCCACCAAATTCTAGCTGCTGCATTTGATATTTTTATGTTTCCAATATTTCCCATCCAATGTGATTCAACAAATTTAATTTGATCAGCTCTACTTGACGATCTAAAATGTTTGCTTAAGCTCCAGCGTGTATTTATGTATCCAACTAAATTAAAACAGCAAATTGATGCCAAAACCCTTCTGTCTGACATATCAGCCGGAGTAATTGTGGGCAAAGCATTTCTAATATAACGGGTATGGTCAGCATCTAATTTATTACCCGGAACAACATCATTTGATAGATGATCCAAAGGAAATAAAGGAACCCAAAATTTTTCAAAATTGAAAAGATTCTTTTCATTCCTTTCCTCAGCTACTTCAAAGAACTTTGAAGTTATTTGACTTAAGGACGGCTCAAAAAATAAATTAGGAGAATTCCTAGCGACATCTATAAGCAAATTATAGCCTGCATCAGTTAGAGGATGAATTTTATTCTGTGTCATTATTTGTTCCTTGCTCTTGATTGACCTGTATCTTCTCCAAAAATTTATTGTAATCACACAACGGTGATTCTAAAAGCTTCTGAGCCACCCAGAATGGAGTAACAAAAGAATTGTTATCATCATGTTTAACAAAATTTGCACCGTCATAACCTGATTTTACCTTAATTCCAAGTTTGTCAAGTTTATTCCAAATTACACCTGTCCATCTTGTTGAGTCAGGTCTCTCCTCACCATCAATATATGGATTACGCAAAAACTCATTTAGAGCTTCCACCATAGCTGAAAGGTATAACGTAGGTATGTCAAGAAATTGCTTTCCATAGGTTTGCTTAAATTCATTCCTGGTCTTTTGATTTGCCTTAAGAAAAATGATTGTTTCACTTGTGTTTGCAACTATTTCCCAAGTTCCATCCTCTAAATTTTCTTCATCCATAAGCTGAAAAATGTCATGTGTAGCTCTATCAGAATCAACGTCTAGCTCCCCATTGCTTGGTTTATGAACAGCAAGCGGTCTGCCTTTGCTAATTTCTACAAAATCACCTTGCTCCAAAAAGTCTTTATTTGCCTCCTCTAAAGAAAAAATTATGTCCTCTACAGCCAATATAGAGGGATGAAATTGTATTGTTCCCCTGACATCATGAATTGAAATTGAACCCTCTACACGTCTTAAATTTTTTTCAATTGGCCTGTAGATTTCACGAAAGGAAGTTGTCTTGCAATATGCCCAGATAATACAAATTGCTTTTTGCTCGTCAATAAAATCATTGATTGCTTTAACATTTAAATCAAAGTCTGCCCAAAAAACAATGTTTTGATCAGAAACATCCCAATCAAGATTAACAGAAAAAGTCTTGCTTGGATAATAAAATTCTCTCTGGCCTAGGACAGGGTAAAGAAATCCACGATTTGGTGCATATCTCATTAAAATTTGCTCCTATTATTATACAATTACTGAAAATTAAAGTCGGCCTTCACCTTTAGTCTGGATTATATGTCTAAGATTAAAAGTTGAAGTGCCTATAGCCTCATTAAGCGAAATATCAACCGATAACCGTTTATTTTCTTCACATAAACTCTTAGGAACATAAAATATATTTTGCTTACTCCTTAAACTAACATCTTTACATTCAATAAATCTTATTGTTGGCCTATAGCCCTTTTCATCTTCACCAATGGATAAAAATTCAAAAATAAGTTCTTCATCTTTTAATCTAGCTGGCAAAGTAAAGTGTGCTCTTAGTTTATGAGTTAATTTTTTTCCATTTTCATCATATATTGGTACAAAAATTGCTTCTGTTTCATACCGCTTCTTCATAATAACTTTTGTTTTTCCTTCTGAAACGTCTGTACCGGGCCGTGTTCCCCCATTACTTTCCTCATCTAAGGGAATAAAATTTTCTTCTCCATCTTCAGAATCTATTTCAGTTGGTTCATCTGAATTTTGGTTATTATTTGAGTAGATACTTTCCCTTGGAGCTCGATCAACTGGCCTTAAATCTGATAATTTCAATCGCTCTCCTTGAATATCATCTTCAATAAATAATCCTAACCTCTTTAAAACTGGGGTGTCAGGCATCACAGTAATTCGATTTGGAGCAGCATATTCTTTAATATTATCATAAATCCATGAACGAAATTCTTTAAATATTTTTGCTGCATCCTTGTGCTTTTGAATATTCATAGCAGTTCGAATATGATCCAATGCTATACTATCGTGACAAGGAGCTTCGCATTCTTTTAGCATCCAATCTATCTCATCTTTTCGTGGTGTACAAGCAATTATGGCCACAAATGGATTCCAGTCCTTTGGCATACTTCTATTTACTGGACCTAGACTCTTTGGATCATCTGCTATTTTCAATCCCGGACTTCGAACTAATGCTAAAGCTCGTCTATCAGAAATGCTATCATCATTTACAACACTTATACGTAATTCAATGTCTCCTATTCCTTCAATATAGGTAGTGGCTTTAGGGGTCTCACTTGCAATTCTAATATAGTTTCTTGTTCTTTCACTTTTAATTAATTCCCAACATTCACCACCTTCAATAATAGAATCCTTCGTAAGGACTAGATTTTCACCAATTATCAAACCCAACTTTCCATGAATTATAGCAAAGAAAAAATTTTCTGCAGCTACGTTTAAAGCACGCAATTCCCAATTTTCTTCACTTTCTATATCATGAACTCTATAGCCAGGAATTAAAATTTTTGTTCCCGGTGTATCCATCATGAACTGTTGTGGTATTTCATCATCAGCTAGTGCTTGACAATCATTCCCTAAATACCCATTATATGAATGCTGTTGCTCATTTTTCTTAAAATGAGTAATCAGTATTGTTCTACCTAAAAATCTTCTTGAATATCCACCGCTCTGATTTAAATAGCAAGTTGAATATAAAACAGTACGTGAAGGCCCAACATTAAAACAAGCATGCTTTCCTAATCCATAAGATCCTAAACTGCCATCAAATTTTTGTGAAAACCCAGAGGACTTAACCATTGTTTGCCAAGGACTAATTTTTCTACCTTGGGTTTTTTCATCAGCTGCTCCTATAGTATTTACATCAGTAATCGAAAGAGTGGGAATTGTTCTCTGCTTAAACAACTTAATTGCCTCTTTGAACTGACTTCTTCCACTATCATTATTCCAATCAGACTTGCAGCTTGAATTAAGCGCTTCAATTAAACTTTCTGGGTCAAACAACTCTGCAGACAATTGCTCCAATTTGATCTCCACAGTGACTTCATTTCCCTTAACTCCCGCATCCAGTGAATTCTGCAAACACTCTCTAAAAAGAGTAGTATTTCTATCTCCGCTAAATATTGTTAAAGCTGGGTGATCAAAACCCATGCCTTCAACGCCTTGTGATTCCTCTGGAAATTTCCAGGTTGGCTTGCTGTGCATCATGGTGATAGTGTAAGGTTGGTTATAGCATCCCCTGCTAGCTCATGCAACACTCCCGGCATGATACCAAAGGCTACGGTGAAGCTAGCGCAGGCTGCTATGACGAGTCGTTCTCTGGAAGTTGTGGTGATGTTGAGTTTGGCTTCTGCGGGGCTGGTGTTTTCCCCCTGAGCGTCCCCTGGCAAATACATTGCCACCAGCAAGCGCAGGTAGATGAACGCAGCAACCACTGCTAGCACCATCGCTGTGATAGCCAGCCAGTACGACCTAGCGTCAACGGCTGCGCTTATCACGAAGAACTTGGCGAAGAATCCAGAGGTAAAAGGCACTCCTGCCTGGGCTAGCAACATCACCATTAGCATAGCACTCAGCACGGGGTGTCGGCTTGCCAAACCACGATAATCCTCAATGCTTGTGCGGGCATCCCCCGCTCCAGCCACTACCGAAACCACCGCAAAGCTCCCCACGGCTATCATCGCATAGGCCGCCAAGTAGAACAGCGCCGCAGCCGTGCCGTCCGCAGTGTTCGCTTCCACCGCTACCAGCACAAACCCGGCATGGCTAATAGAGGAATACGCCAGCATTCGCTTGACGTCCCCTTGCGCAATGGCAGCCACAGAACCCACCAGCATGGTCACGATTGCAATGGCATAGACAATCGGCTGCCAGTCGCTGCCGTAGGAGCCGAACGCCCCCACGAACACCCGCAGCAAAGCCGCGAACCCCGCAATCTTCACCCCCGCTGCCATGTAACCCACCACAGGCGTTGGCGCGCCTTGATAGACATCGGGCGTCCAGGCGTGGAACGGCACGGCTGCCACCTTGAAGAACATCCCCACCAGCATCAGCGCAAAACCACCCAGCAACAAGCCGTCTTCCGCCAGCGACCCCGCCTCCAAAAACTCAGCGATGCTGGCGAGCTTGGTGGAGCCGGTGGCGCCGTAAATCAACGCAATCCCATACAGCAAGAAAGCCGAGGAAAACGCTCCCAGCACGAAATATTTCATGCCTGCCTCCAGCGAAGCCGCACGGCGCAAATATATGGCAGCCAGCACGTAGGCAGCGATAGACAGCACTTCCAAGCCCAAGAACAACACAATCAAGTCATTGGCGCTGGCCATAATCGCCCCGCCCGCAGCCGACAGCATCAACAGCACATAAATCTCATTGCCCCACAGATTTTCACGGCGGATGTAGTCGTGCGCTAGCGTTGCCACCAGAGCCACAACCGCGCCCAGCACAGCTATGACGAAGACAGAAAATCGGTCAATGCCGACCACTCCAGACAGCGTGGCGGACGGGCCTTCTTCGCCAATATAGACCCAGATGCCGATAGCTGACCCCAGCGTGCCGACTCCAACCAAAGCGGTGTAGCCAGACGAAAACCAGCCCGGCAGCCAGCGACCAGCCAGCGACATTATCGTCAGCAGCATCAGCCCGCCGCCAATCAAGACAAGGTAGGGAATCAGAGCTACCCAGTTGACTGACGGGGTGGCCTCAACGAAAGTCTGGGCTAGCACCCCTGTGGGCTGAAGGACAGCTGCTGTCGTCATGGCAGTTCAGGGGTGTGGGAGCCGGTGGCGGGTGGAGCGGCCGTCTCGGAATGGCTGTCTCCCTGAGCTTCGCCCACGCCCGTGATTCCTTCCCCGACAGACGGATGGTCGTAGCCCTCAACGTGAGTTTCAACGTGTTGCACCAAGTCTTCAACTGCAGGTGAAATGCGGTCTAGCACAGGTCGGGGATATATCCCCAGAAACACAATTAGCACCAGAATCGGTGCCAGCGCCACGCCTTCTCGCCAACGAATGTCGGGCATGGCAGCGTTGTCTGCGGAGGAAGGCGCGGTAACTCCGCCAGCAGCGTTGGTGCCAGAACCCCAGCCCGCACCGCCCCCGTGAAACACCCGCTGGTAAGCCCACAGCAGATAAACCGCCGCCAAAATCACCCCAATTGTGGCAGCCACAGCCCACCAGCGGTGCGCCGAAAAAGTCCCCACCAGGATCAGAAACTCGCCCACGAAGCCGTTCAGCCCCGGTAGCCCAATGGACGACAGCATCACAAGCATGAAAATCCCCGCCATCAGCGGAACGCTGCGCTGCAACCCGCCCAGCTTGGCGATTTCGCGGGTGTGCCGCCGCTGGTAAATGAACCCGACCAGCAAAAACAACGCCCCCGTGGAAAGCCCGTGGTTGACCATCTGCAAGACGCTGCCCTCCAAGCTTTCAGTGGTAACCGCGAACAGCCCCAACACAATAAACCCCAAGTGCGCCACCGAAGAATATGCCACCAGTCGCTTCAAGTCCCGCTGCATGGTCGCCACGACCGCCCCATACAAAATCCCGACCACCCCCAAAGTCAAAAACAGCGGCGCAAAATAGACCGAAGCCTCGGGAAACAAATACAGCCCGAAGCGCAAAAACCCGTAGGTGCCCAACTTCAGCAACACCCCCGCCAGAATCACCGAGCCGGCTGTGGGGGCTTCGGTGTGAGCATCGGGCAGCCAAGTATGCAGCGGAAACAGCGGCACCTTCACCGCAAACGCCACCGCAAACGCCAAGAAAATCCAGCGGGCTGTGGTGGTTGCCAGCGACTGGGCCGAGGCTATCTCCACCAAGTCAAACGTCAGGTCGTTGCCCGGCTGCGCCGCATGCAAGAACGCCAAGCTCACAATCCCCACCAGCATGATGGCCGACCCCAGCATGGTATAGAGGAAGAACTTGACCGCAGCGTAGCGGGCGTTGTCGTGTCCCCACTTGCCGATGAGGAAATACATCGGCACCAGCACAATCTCAAAGAACAGGAAAAACAGCAGCAAGTCAAGCGCCAGGAATGTGCCGATGCAACCCGCCTCCAGCACCAGCAGCCAGACATAGTAAGACTTGGGGTGGTGGTCGGGGTCTAAGGCGATGATGGCAACGGGAAACAACAGCCCACACAGAGCCACCAAAAACAGCGAGATGCCGTCCACCCCCAAGTGCCAGGAGATGCCCAGCGAGGAAATCCACTCATGGTGCGAGACGAACTGAAATAGCTCTACGTTGCGCCCGATCTCATAAGCCCCAATGAGCCAGAATGACAGCGCAGCTGTAGCCGTGGTGAACAGCAGGGCCAGCGGGCGTAGCAGCTCAGACCGGGAAGCTGGAATCGCCAGCAGAGCCAGCGCGCCCAGCAACGGAATGACTATGAGTGCCGGCAAGACAGGGAAACCAACACTGACGTCGTCAGGGACGGAGACACTGGCAAACAAGGAGCCTTCGGTGGCGCTTCCGCTGAAAATGCTGCTCAGGTAACCCATCTAAACTGCCCGCTCTCCCCGTCTAGAAACTCGCTCTGGAGATGAAATAGACCAGCAAAACCACAGCCCCCAGAGCGATCCCCAAAGCATAGCTTCGCACCATGCCGGTTTGGAGGCGTCGCAGCTGCTTGGCGCTGACTTGAACCGCGCCGCCGACCATATTCACCGCGCCGTCAATGACTTTGTGGTCGAAAAAAGCCAAGGCGCTGAAGGCCTTTCTGCCTGGGCCGCCAGCCACAGCACTGATGGCTTCGTCATAACGCCAGGCACGGGCGAAAAAGTCTCGCTCCACCATGCTGGCGGGCATGGACTTTCGCAGATAGATGCTCACCGCCAGCCAAATGCCGACCAGTCCCGCCACAATAGCCACACCTGCCAATACCCACTTGGTGCCGCCGGCGAAGTTGAGAGAAGCTTCGTTGTGGAACAGAGAAGGCTCCAGCCATTTTTCCAAGAAGTGGGTGTCCTTGACGAAGGGCAGGTTGATGACGCCCGCCACCGCAGCCAGCAGAGCCAGAGAGACAAGAGGCAGCAGCATGGTCGGGGGAGACTCGTGCGGGTGGAGGGCCGGGGGTTCGTTATGGGGATGGACATGTGCCGACGCGCCGGGCGAGTGGGCGGTCTGTGATTCGTCGGGGTGATGGGCAGTGGAGTCGTCCGCCGTCCCAGCCCCCCACCGTCGCTCCCCGAAAAACGTCATAATCACCGCTCGGCTCATATAAAAAGCCGTCAGCGCCGCCGCAAACAACAGCAGTGCCCACAGCAGTCGGTTGTGATTCCACGCCCCCGCCAAAATCTCATCCTTAGACCAAAAGCCCGAAAACGGCGGCACGCCCGCAATCGCCAGCCAGCCCACCCCGAAGGTGATAGACGTCACCGGCAGCAGCCGCGCCAGCCCGCCATAGCGAGACATATTCTGCTCGCCGTCCATCGCGTGAATCACCGAGCCCGACCCCAAAAACAGCAGTGCCTTGAAGAAAGCATGCGTAACCATGTGGAACACCGCAGCGGTGTAGGCGCCCACCCCGATAGCCACAAACATGAACCCCAACTGGCTGATGGTGGAGTAGGCCAAGACCTTCTTGATGTCCATCTGTGCCACTGCCGCCAGTGCTGCGATGATGGCCGTGGCCAAGCCCACCCAGGCGATCATCTCAGGCACCCAGCTGTCGGCAGCCGCCAGCAAGGGGTTGACCCGCACCAGCAAATACACCCCTCCCGTCACCATCGTGGCAGCGTGGATGAGCGCCGACACAGGCGTGGGGCCCGCCATCGCATCGGGCAGCCAGACATAAAGCGGGAACTGCGCCGACTTGCCCGCCGCTCCTAGGCACAGCAGCAGCACGATAGCAGAAGCGGTGGTGGTGCTGACCGAGCCAGCATCAGCGAAAATCTCTGAATAGTTGAGCGTGCCGAAGGCGAAAAACGTCCAGAAGATGGCGGTCATGAAGCCAAAATCGCCGACCCGGTTGGTAACGAAGGCTTTTTTGCCGGCCGTGGCGTTGGCTTCGTCTTCAAACCAGAACGCAATCAGGAAATACGAGCACGCCCCCACGCCCTCCCAGCCCAGAAAGGTCAGCAGCATGTTGTCGCCCAGCACCAAGATGAGCATGGAAAACACAAACAAGTTCAGATACAGGAAAAACTTGGAGAAGTCCCGGTCGCCGTGCATGTAGCCCAGCGAGTAGATGTGAATCAGGGTGCTCACGCCTGTCACGAACAGGGCCATGGTGATAGACAGCGGGTCGGCCAGAAAGCCCACATCCACCGACAGCGACCCCGACGGCACCCAGGAAAACAAGGTGAAGGTGAAGGAGCGGTCGTGGGAGTCCAGCAACAGCAGACCGACAAACACTAGCACCGACACTGCAAAGGAGGCGCCCGTAGCGGCGGTGGCCAGCTTGCCGGCGTTGGGTTCGCCCAGACTGCGCCCGCCGAGCAAAAGCAACGCAAAGCCCGCAAGCGGCAGAAGCGGAATGAGCCAGACTAGGGATTCCATCGGTTGATCCTCTGGGAGGCGGGCAGCAGGTGGCAGCGATTCATCTAGCAGCTATCCCGACAGCATGGAAATATCGTCGGCGGTGGCGTCGGGTTGGCGGCGCATGACCGCCACGACAATAGCCAGACCGATCACCACCTCAGTTGCGGCCACCACCAGCACAAAGAACACCGCGGCTTGCCCACCGATGTC
The DNA here is from genome assembly GCA_028283145.1 of Candidatus Hopanoidivorans cymbastelae. Lineage (GTDB taxonomy): Bacteria > Actinomycetota > Acidimicrobiia > Acidimicrobiales > Hopanoidiivorantaceae > Hopanoidiivorans > Hopanoidiivorans cymbastelae. The sequence goes on along the minus strand of JAPYNY010000024.1, from coordinate 30,879 downwards.
GCCCAAATCGCGCCCAAAAGCCACGAAAGTCAGATTGACGGCATTCAGCATCAACTCCACACACATGAACATCACCAAGGGATTGCGGCGCACAAGCAGCCCAAAACTTCCAATGGAAAACAGAACTCCACCCAGGATGAGATACCAAGCAGTTGTAACTTCCATCATGCTTCCTCGGTGTGGGTGGCGGAAGCGGCTGCGGAGCCAATAGGGGCGGAGGCAGCAGAGGCTGCGGCTGCGGGGGCGGGCGCGGCAGCGGGCGAAACGGGAGCGGCTGACTCCTCTTCACCCCGTTGGCGGCGTGCCAGAGCGATGGCTCCCACAACGGCAATCGTCAAAAGCACGGCAGTGATTTCAAAAGCCCACACATAGTCGGTGAAGATGACCCGCCCGAGCTGTTCCACGTTGGGGAAGATTTCTTCACCTATGGGCTGGTTGTCAGTCAGCGCTTCGGTGGCAGAAGTGGAGTGAACCGTAACGCTGTCCACCAAGGGCTCGGTGGCTGCTTGTTGCCCTGTGGGGGAACCGCCTGTGGCAACCGCCACGATGATCACCGCCAAAGCCAAAGTGGATACCGCCACCGCAATAGACAGCGGGCGCTGCCCGGCAATCGGCTCCACCCGCAGGTTTTCGCTGCGATACACCCCAAACAGCATGATCACAAACAAAAACAGCACCACGATGGCACCCGCGTAAACGATTATCTGAACTGCTGCCAGAAACTGCGCGTCCATCGTCAAGAACAGCACCGCCACCCCGAAGAGCGTAGCCACCAGCATCAGCGCTGAGTGGACTGGGTTGTTAGCGACGACCACACCGATGGCACCCGTCACACAGATGACGGCACAAGCGATGAAAACTACAACTTCCACGGTGTGGCTTTTCCTCTGGGGCTTTCCTTGCGCTGGCTTGGCTTGCCGGTTTTTCTAGGCTGGATGCTCGGATTCAGCTGAAGGCTCAGGCTGCGCCGACAATTCGGGTTCCGCTGGCTTGTCGGTATCGGCTTCGGCCGGCCGGCTGGCCTCCCCCGATTGCCCCAATTCAGGCTGGCGCACGCCATAACCCAACTCGCCCGACCACGCGACCTGGCCTACATAGTCCGCACTCCCCGACGGAGACGTGGCCCTCATCCAAGCGGAAGTGTTGACGTCATCTCCTTCACGCCAATCTTCCCAGGGAAGTTGCTGGGGCTTGCCGTCGTCTCCCACCAGAAGCTCATCCTTGGTATAAACCGCATCCTGACGACTGGTGAAGGAAAACTCAAACAGCTTGGACTCGGTGATCGCTTCGGTGGGGCAAGCTTCAACGCACAGGTCGCAGTGGATGCAGCGCAGATAGTTGATCTCATAGACATAGCCGTAGCGCTCGCCGGGGGAGACAGGGTCGTCAGGGGAGTTGTCAGCCCCTCGCACATAAATGCAATTGGCGGGGCAGACCGCCGCACAAAGCTCACAGCCGATGCATTTCTCCATGCCGTCCTCATAGCGATTCAGCACGTGGCGTCCGTGCAGGCGGTCGGGCTTGGGGCGTTTTTCCTGTGGGTAGGAAGTGGTGACCCGCTTCTCAAAAAGCTTCTTAAATGTAACGGCAAACCCGCCTAGATAGCCCATATTTTCTTCGTTTTTCCTTTCCTCAGTTGCTGCGCTGCTGCGCCTTTCTAGTTGCGACCTTCTAGTTCCATGTGTGTTTCGGCCAGACTGTCTGCGCCCGCCAAACCGTCCGTCCCCACAAACCCATCTGGCCCCGCTAACCCGTCCGGCCCTGCCATATCATCAATATCTGGGGCTTGACGGCCAGCGCGGATAGCCATCTGCAACAATCCCATCGCCACCACAAAAACCCCGACAGACACGGCCACCACCGCAGCCGGATTCCAGTCTCGATCGTCTCCCAAATCCACCGCGGCCAGCACCAACAGCCACCCCAGCGAAAACGGTATCAGCACTTTCCAACCCAGATCCATGAGTTGGTCGTAGCGCATCCGCGGCAAGGTCGCCCTGAACCAGACGAAGGTGAACAGCAGCACGAACAGCTTGACCAAAAACCAAAGCACGCCCCATACCCAGTCGGCTGTGTCGGTGAGAATGGGGCCGTTCGGGCCGCCCAGAAACAGCGTCACGATGATGGCCGACATGGTGACCACGTTCATGAACTCCGCCAGGTAGAACAGCGAGAACCGCAGCGAACTGTATTCGGTGTGGAAGCCCCCCACCAGCTCCTGTTCAGCCTCCACCAAGTCAAATGGCGGGCGGTTCAGTTCGGCTGTGGCTGAGATCATGAAGATGACGAATGGCACGAAACCCGTCACCCAGAGATTCCAGTTGTAGGTGGTTTGCGTGGAGACGATTTCGTGGGTGGACAAGCTGCCCGCTACCAAGATGACCGACAGAAACGACAGCCCCAGCGCCGCTTCGTAAGACACCACCTGAGCCGAAGCGCGCACCGACCCCAGCAGGGGATACTTTGAGCCTGATGACCACCCCGCCAGCATGATCCCATACACCGCCACGGACGACATCGCCAGAATCAGCAGCACGCCCACTGGCGGGTCGGCTACTTGCAGGTGGGTCGGGTTGCCCCACCACGAGACGACCCCTTGCTTGTCGTGGAAGTTGCCTCCGACTGGCACCACGGCAAAGGTTATAAACGCAGGCACCAACGACAGATAGGGAGCCAGCTTGAAAACCAGCCGGCGACTTTGCGCTGGCAGCAAGTCTTCCTTGAAGAAGAGTTTCAGCCCGTCTGCCAGCGTTTGCAGCACGCCGAAAGGCCCAGCTACGTTGGGGCCGATGCGGTTCTGCATGTCGCTGATGAGCTTGCGCTCAAACCAAATCATGAACACCACGCTGAGCAGCAGCAGGGTGAAAGCCGCTACAACCTTGATGGCTACAATGATTACCTCTTCCAAGCCCACTCCGCCTAGAAACAGCGGGTCAACCGCGAAGACGGCGGCGGGGGCGGGCGCGGTGGCAGACACGAGTGCAAGTGCGCTGGTCATTTGGCGGGCTTGGTTGGCGGCGGGCTTGGTGCGCTGTTGGACGTGCTTGGCTGCACCTTCAGTTTGACACTTCCCAGCTTCATGTCACACTCACCTGCACTTCAGTAGCCACGGCGCCTGAGACGATTAGCTCTCGGGGGTCGGCACCCGTATGGTTGTGGGCGATGGCGATGACCCCAGCCGGCACACGGGCATCGGGCTTGGCGGTGATGGCCACCCGGCCAGCTTCAGACGAAAGGATGATCTCAGCCCCGGCTTCAATGCCCAACTCGCGCATGGCTGCTGGGTTGAGCCGCGCTGCCGAAGGCTCTGCCAAGCCAGCCAGCGACGGGCAATTGGCTACCCACGTGCCGTTGTCGTAAAGGGTGCGGTGGATGACCAGACGAAAGGTGTAGCGGTTGTGGGGCACGGCTTCGGGCTGGTGCAGCGATTCCAGAAATGCCTGGGTTTGGGCCGGGGCAGGGGGTGATGCGGCGAGAATTCCGTCTGGAGCGGCCGAAATTTCCTGGGTTGTGATGCCCTCAAACTGGGGAATGGTCTCAGCAATTTCCTGCCAGATTTCTACTGGGGAAGTGAAGCCCCAATCAGCCCCGCACTTGTGGGCCAACTCGGCAGCTATGACCCAGTCGCTGCGAGCGGTGCCCGGTGGGTTGACGATCTTGGCCACGCTAGAAAGCCTGCCTTCCAAATTCAGGTGCGTGCCCTCACGCTCGTTGAAGCCAGCCGCTGGCAGAACCACCCTGGCATATTCGGATGCGGTGCTGTTGGGCAGGGTATCAACGCAGATCACAGTGGCTCCGGAAGTCAAAGCGTCTTCGGCTAACTGCTTGTTGGGAAAATCAGCCATAGGGTCGGCACCCAGACAGACCAGCACCGCTATGTCTCCTTGGGCTGCGGCGGTCAGAATCCCTTCAGTGTCTAAAGCTGGTTTCGCGTTCAGGCTTGACTTCGCGCCGTCGCCAGCCCCGTCCTCATTACCACCCAGCGGCACCGGGCTCAGCCCCATAGCCAGTGCCCCAAAAATATTGCCCCGCCGCAGCGCAGGCAAAACCTTGGCGCCAGGGAAAGCTTTGAGCAGCTGAGCCACGGCATAGACATTGACCTGGGCCGATTCAGCCAGAGAGTTGCGCCCTGCTATCACCACTAAAGGAGCTTGAGCCTCGCCAACCCCGGCTCCTGATCTGCCAGCTCCGCCAGCCAGCAAAGTTTCGCGGGCAGCCACGATAGCTTCCACAGGCGTTGCCCCGATGCTGCCGTCGGCGGGCGTACCTTCGGCGCGGGCAAATTCCATCGGGTCGTCAGCCAACAACGTCGCTACCACCTGAGGAGCGTCCCCCGGCAACACACGCAAGCTGTGCGTGGCCACATCACTCAGGCCCGTGGTCAGAGGCGTCAGCTCAATCAGCTTCACATCCCCTGCCTCCACTTGAGCGCGCAGGCGCAGATACAACGTGCCCAACTCTTCCTTGGGGTCGGCCGCCAGCAGCACAACCGTGGTACCCTTGGCGCAAGCCTCAGCCACAGTCGCACGAGGCAACCCGGCAATAAACTCCGCCGGCAGGCCGTCTCCCAACTGCGCATCCACATTGCCCGTCCCCCAGACAGACTTGGCCAACTTGCCCCATAGATATTGCGCTTCACAGGTGAGGTGCGCCCCACCAACCACCACAATAGACTCCGGCCCGCGGCTCTCCACCGCAGCCCCCACAGCCGATGCCGCCAAGCCCAAAGCCGCGCTCCAAGTCGTCCCCACCAACTCGCCCGATTCGGCTCGCACAAGCGGCTCAACCAAGCGGTTGGCACTATGGCAGGCTTGGAAACTGAAGCGGTCACGGTCGCTCAGCCAGCCCCAATTGACAGCCTCAGAATCCCACCCCTGATAGCGCAAAACTCGATCGCGGGAAGCTTCCACCACAATGCGGTCGCCCATCGGGTTGGGGAAAGTTGACCGTGCCTCCACCAAATCCCAGGGGCGCGCCTTGAAGCGGTAGGTTTCGGCAGTCAGCGCCCCGACCGGACAAATCTGAACCGTATTGCCGCTGAAGTAGGAACTGAACGGCTCATCAGGAAAGGTGTTGACCTGTGTCTCGCTGCCCCGGTCGATGAAATGAATCAGCGGGTCGCCCGCAACTTCGGAGGCAAAGCGGGTGCAGCGGTCGCACAAGATGCAGCGCTCCCGATCTAAATACACCAGTGGGCTGATCGGAATCGGCTTGGCAAAGTGCCGCTTGGATTCCACGAAACGACTCTCCCCAGGGCCATAGGCCATGGTCTGATCCTGCAGCGGGCATTCCCCGCCCTTGTCGCAGACCGGGCAATCCAGCGGATGATTCAGCAGCAAGAACTCCAGCACGCCCTCCTGGGCTTTTTTGGCCACCGGGCTTTCCGTCTCCACCTGCATCCCCTCGCTCACGGTCACCATGCAAGACGGCTGCAGGGCAGCCCCGCGCCCAGTGTCAACTTCCACCAAGCACATGCGGCACATCCCCACCGGCTTCATCCGCGGGTGATAGCAAAATCTGGGGATGTAAACGCCTGCCTGTTCGCAGGCATCAATCAGCAGCTGTCCTTCGGTTGCGCGCACTGAAGTGTCGTTGACCGTCAGGGACACTCCAGTTTCTAAAGCTACATCTTCATCCTGTGTGGCTGCCACTTTGTGCTATTTTACCTGCTTAAACCTGCTACAAATAGTTAAATGGAAAGTTTCACAGGCAAAACTGCCGTCATCACAGGAGCTGGCAGCGGCATCGGGCGGGCTCTGGCTCTGCGCAGCGCGGTTGAAGGAATGTCGGTGGTGGTGGCCGACATTGAAGTGCCTCCGATGGAAGAGACCGCGGCGCTCATCACTGAACAGAGCGGGGCTGAGGCGCTGTGCGTGCAGACTGACGTGGCTGATGCCAAGTCGGTGGCTGCCTTGGCTGAGGCAGCTTTCGGCTGGCAGGGCGGAGTTCACCTGCTGTGCAACAATGCGGGCGTGTTCGTAGGCGGCTTGATGTGGGAGCGAACTTTGGCCGACTGGAATTGGGTGATGTCGGTGAACTTGTTTGGAATTGTCCATGCGGTGGAGGCTTTTGTGCCGCGCATGCTGACGCAGGAGGAGGAATCGCACATCGTCAACACGGCTTCAATGGGGGGCATGGTCTCAGCTTCCTTTTCGGGGCCTTACTTTGCCAGCAAGTTTGCGGCTGTGGGGCTTTCGGAATGTCTGGCGCACGACTTGGAGGCGGTGGGGGCGAAGACGGGCGTGTCGGTGCTGGTGCCGAGCTTGATCAACACCAACATCGGAACTTCTACCCGCAACCGCCAGGAGTCTTTTGCCAACCCAGTCGGGCACGAAACACCAACTTCAGGGGCAGAGATAGAAAAGGTGCTGCAGGTTTCTGCTTCGGAGGGTGGCTTGGAGCCTGACGTGGTGGCCGACAAGGTGTTTGCGGCTGTGAGGGCGGGCGAGTTCTACATCCCCACCAACGATACTTACGACACCCAGATCGCCATGCGGTTTGAAGACCAGCAAGTCAGACAACTGCCAAGGGTGCCGCCGATTGACTAGTTTGGCGCGGCGCGGGCACGCGTCGCCCCGGCCTAGCGTGTGTTTACTTGCGCACTACAGCTCTGGTCTGCCACATAATCACCAGCCCGCTTGCCAACGCAACCCAAAGCCCGGTGCCGCTCGCGGTTGTCAAGCCGCCGTATCCAATGGCGAAGGGGAAGAAAATATAAGTGACTAAGGGGAAGAAAATAATGGTTATAAGAGTGGGAAGTGTGACTGCGGTGATGGTTGCACCCGCCAGAAACCAGAGGGCTTGGAAAGAAAAAACTTCCTTGGACGAAGCGTTGAATAGGCTCAGCAAAGTGCTGATGAGAATCAAAATCCCCGCCACAAAAATGATCACTCCAAATCTGGCACCACGGTCAAAACCACTAGTATTGCCCAGCAGATCCCAAGCGAAACCGCTGAATAAAGCTCCCAATCCAGCTATGCCGACAATTACTGCCTGTATTATGTGTTCAATGGTTGCCAATGGGTTTGCGGCTGCCTGATCTTCGCTTGATGGCTTTGGTTTCTGGGGCATCATGTTGCCCTGCATGGCAAAAGCAAGACTGGTGACAACACTGCCGGCTAGCGTTATCCACAAGCCATAACTCTCGTCAAGGTTGACTGTTATATAGGCAATGGTTGACCAAAAGGAAGCCAATGCAAGCGCCTTATAGACCAGACCGCAGTGCTTGAATCCGAAGAACATGGCTCGCATCGTGGTCATGAACAACAGCAATCCGATGGCAAAACAAAAGACAGCATAACCGCCGCCAGTGTCTCCAAGCCCCGGCTGGCCGGCAAGCGCCCACCGGTCGCCGCCCCACACCCGCTCGATGCCAAACACCCGCTGGTCGTCAGACCAAGGCAACAGGGTGCCGACGATTATCAAAATCGGCCCCAGTGTCAACAAGGGCAGGGACATCACAGCAGCCATCACCTTCAACGAAGACAGCATCTTCTTCAGAGCGGCTTTTTGCTCGGCTGAAACCTCAACTAATGGGGTGGCTTGGTCGGTGCTGTCGGAATCAGGCGGGCTGGTTTGACTGGGGGGAATATCGGTGCTGGCATCGGCTCCGGAACTGGTGTTGTTCTCAGTGTTGTGGTCGCTGTCGGAACTGGTGTCTTCCGCAGCGCTTTGGTTGGTTTCGGAACTGTGAGCACTGGCTTCGCCGTGGTCATTTTCGGTATTAGTGCTGGCTTCGCTACGTTCACCATTGGCGCTGTGCTCACTGCTGGTATGGCTGGCATCGTCGTCAGCTTTATTTTCTTTCTTGGAATCCATGGAGTCCGTTTCATTGTGATTTTCAGGTGTGTTCATATTTACGATTTTAGAATATATCAAGCGTGTGCACAAGACATCTGGCAAAACCGGTGAAAGCAAAAATTTAGCTGATGGCTAACTAGAGCAGTAAGCCAGAGTTAGCCTTTGCGCTCCGCCAGCAGCTTGGCAACTGCTTGACCGTCGGCTTGGCCTTTGGTGGCCTTCATGATCTGGCCCACGAAAAATCCCTGCAGCTTTTGTTCGCCATCGCAAAATCGCTGCCACTCGTCTGAATTCTGAGCTATCAGTTCGTCAATCAGCGCACCCAACTCGCCTTGGTCGACAGCTTCCAAACCTTTGGCTTGGATGGCTGCTGTGGCCGTGCCACCCGACTTCACCAAATCCGCCAGCACTGCCTTGGCATGAGAAGCGGAAATGTCTCCCCCGGCTTCGGCAGCCAGCAGCTCGGTGAATGCATCGGCTGTCAGTTGTCCAGTTCCTTCGGCCAGGTTGTTCAAGACATGCTTGAAAACCAAAGCTTGGTCGGCGCCCTGCTGAATGGCCGCCAGAGCCAAGCCATCTTGCGACCTTGAGACGATAGTGGCGATGTCGGCTAGCAGCGCCTCGGCCGCGCTGGCGTTGGGCGCCTCGGGGTAAGCGATGGTCGTGCCCGCGCTAGTGCCCGCCGCATCGCATGCCTGCTGCAACCTGCGCCGTCGCTCGGCTGGCAAAGCCGGCAAGCTCGTGCAGATTGCCTCAACCCAATCCCTGTCTGGCACCACGGGAAGCAAGTCGGGTTCCAGAAAATAGCGGTAGTCGGTTTCACCTTCCTTGGAGCGCAAGGAGTGAGTTGAGTGGTCGTCCTCGTTCCAATGTCGGGTCTCCTGGGTCACCGCTTCGCCTGCCTCCAGCAACTCCACCTGGCGTTGCGCCTCATAGTCAATAGCCCGCCCCAGCGACCTGAGGGAGTTCACATTCTTCACCTCGCACCTGACTCCCAACTGCTCATCTCCCAGGCGCCTCACCGAGATATTGGCATCCACCCGCAGCGAGCCTTCCTCCATCTTGCCGTCCGAGGCGCCTATAGCCACCAAAATCGCACGCAACTCCGAAACATATTCCTTGGCCTCCTCGGAGTTGCGCAGATCCGGGGCGCTGACAATCTCAATCAGCGGCACGCCCGCACGGTTGTAGTCAATCAGCGAATAACCCGCTTCGTGAATCCGCCCGCCGCCACCCACGTGGGAACTTTTGCCGGTGTCTTCCTCCAAGTGCGCCCGCACGATCCCGATGCGCCGGCCCGAAGGCAACTCCAGGTGGCCAGCAATATTGATCGGGTCTTCATACTGGCTGATTTGGTAGTTCTTGGGCATGTCGGGATAGAAATAATTTTTTCGGGCGAAGGTGGACGGCTGCACCTGACAATTCAGCGCCAAGCCAACTCTGATGGCCAGCTCCACCGCATGTTTGTTCAGCACAGGCAGCGTGCCAGGCAAACCCAAACTGACGGGGTCGATCTTGGTGTTGGGCTTGCCGCCGAACTGATTAGGGCTGGACGAAAACAACTTGGTCTGCGTCAGCAACTCGGCGTGAACCTCCAAGCCTAAGACGACTTCCCAGCCCTTCATTGCCTTACTGCCCTGTGCTTCAATGGTTCTTTTTTCCGGTGTTTTAACATATTCACCTTATTCTCATATAAAAATCTTATGAGTGCTAGCTTCCTTGTAGATCTCACTCACTAGGACTCTCATCTCAACTATCTCTTTCTCCATATTTCACAAGCAACTTCATTGAAATTTTGCCATGAACCGAGAGCTTAAAGCAAAAGCTTGTTCCGTAAGCATAGTAGAGTGCCTCTATTTTGTGATAAATTGGAATTGTGCCAGGCGGGACTCGTGGAAATGTCATTGAGCAGTGGGTCGGCATTATGGGTTTTGATACAACTCCTTGGCCGGCTCCAACTGTAGAAGAGATACGCGACCATTTGGAGAAGCTGAAATCGTTGTATCCTGCTCTTTTTGAGGCTGCGTCATCTCAACACTACAAGCAGGCAAGTAGTCAAACCTATGCTATCTTGCGCCAAACGGTGGATTGGATAGCCTATGCGTTGGCAGAAGCTTACAGTGTAAGACTGTATAACCCTGATAAATGGTACACCATTTCTACAAGACAGTCATTCAGGTGGGCCTTCCGACTGGGATATATCTCCAAAGACGAATGCAGGGCTTGGTTACGGCACTGCTCGAACATTTACCTGTTTTGCATGCCTAGAGGCAAGCTGGGCTACGACCATGAATCCATTAACTACAGTTTCCTGCCAGATTTTTTGGAAGACGCTGAGAAAGTCTGCGAATTAATCCAGTCCACCAAGAGTCGACAAGCTGAGAGTCCTAGAAAATGAACGGCGACTTGGAAAATACGACTGCTGATTCAGAGGAGTATTCAACAGCCGATTTGAGGGCTGATATAGCCGACTTGGAAAACGCTCTGAAACGGTTGGGGGATTGGCCTGAACAATCTTACACCACCACAAGTTATAGACAATTGCGAATGTCATGCTTAGGATACTTCAGCGCAATACTTACCACCTGCGGGGTTTTCATGCAAAAGCTGCTATTGAAACATGGCTATGACCGCAATAACCTTTCGCCCAGAGAGCGAACTTACTTGGGTATTTTCAAAAAAGCTGCTGAACTGGGACTGATATCAAAAGAATTTCCAGCTTTTTGGCAACAATGCTATTATGTTCGCAACGAAGCTGCTCACGAATATTCTGGGGCGGTCTTGAATTCCGTGATGGAAAAGAGCGGAGATCTAATTAGCCTTGCAAAAGAATTGCTGCCAGTCTTTGAAGACTTATAAAGTGTTAAAGTCCATGGCTGAAAACAATCCCCTTAATCAGACTTCGCTTTTTGAAGATTTGGCAAAGACAACTGGAGTCGAAGTTGAATATCTAGAAGAGATCGCAGACATCATCAAATCCAAAGACAGCACGGCACAAGCCTGGTTATTTGGAAGCCGAGCAAAGGGCTGCTATGAACCGTGCAGCGACATTGACATAGCAGTGAACAGCCCAACTCAGACTGGTGTGACCTTCCAGATTGCTATAGGGCACATGAAGTCCGATTTTGAAAACAGCGAAATTCCATATCTAGTAGACATCCACAATTGGCGCGAGATAAAGCAATCATGGAAAAGCAATCTTGAAGATCAGTTGATACCTCTCATTTAGCACACTTAAGCGCATGCTAATTGTGAGGTATTGATATAAGCATTGCATTTTGCTAGCGTGTCGTGGCTTGTAGCTTCAGCCGGGTGTCTGCGCCTTTGATGTCGGTTCCTGCTGTGCCTGCCGCGTCTGCCCCATAGCCTTCTCCAAATACGCCCCGACCTGAAACATCTCAGCTTCTCCCAAAGCTGGCGCCATAATTTGAACCCCCACCGGCAGATTGTCGGCCCCCACGCCAAACGGCACCGACATGGCTGGATGTCCAGCCAAACTTGAGGGAATGGTGCACACGTCGGAGAGATACATCTCAAGCGGATTGTCCAGGCGCGAACCCAGCGGGAAGGCGGTTGTGGGAGAAGTCGGAGCCAGCAGCACATCAAACTTCTGATAGGCACGGGTAAAGTCCTCAATGATGAGCGTCCTGACCTTCTGGGCCTTGCCGTAATAGGCATCGTAATAGCCGGCTGAGAGAGCGAAGGTGCCTAGCATGATGCGTCGCTTGACTTCATCGCCGAACCCCTGCGTCCGGGTGGCGGTGTTCATCTCAACCGCGTTGGAGGCGTCCAGCCGCAGCCCGTAGCGAACTCCGTCATAGCGCGCCAAGTTGCTAGACGCCTCAGCCGTGGCTATAAGGTAGTAGGCTGACAAGCCGAAGCGCACATCCGGAACGCTCACTTCGTCCACCTCCGCGCCGCCGCTGGCCAAAGCCTGCGCCGCAGCATCCACACAGCTGGCCACATCGCTGGCCACGCCGTCTTTGAATTCTCGCACTACGCCCACTCGCATACCCGCCACGCCGGCGGCGCCCGCACCTGCCTTGACAGACTGGAGGAGCGACGGCGCAGGCTGGGGAATGGAAGTGGAATCGCGCGGGTCGTGCCCGGCGATGACTTCCAGCAGCAAAGCTGCGTCTTCCACTGTCTCAGCAAACGGCCCGATTTGGTCTAGCGAGGAGGCAAAGGCAATCAAGCCGTAGCGCGACACCAGACCGTAAGTGGGTTTGACTCCAACCACGCCACACAAAGCCGCGGGTTGGCGAATGGAACCGCCCGTGTCGCTGCCCAGAGACAGCGGGACAAAACCTGCAGCCACAGCCGCGGCGCTGCCCCCGCTGGAACCGCCCGGCACACGGGTGAGGTCTCTGGGATTTCTAGTGGCTCCGAAGGCTGAATTCTCGGTGGAAGAACCCATGGCAAACTCATCCAAGTTGGTTTTACCCACGATGACAGCACCCGCCTGCCTTAGCTTTGAGACAACTGTGGCTTCGTAGGGCGGTCGCCAACCTTCCAGAATGCGAGAGCAGCAGGTAGTGGGGATGCCCTGGGTGCACATATTGTCTTTGACGGCGACTGGCACGCCAGCCAAGGGGCCTGGGTCTTGCCCTGCTGCGATTTTGCTGTCAATCTCAGCGGCGGCTGACAAGGCCTCGCTGGTGAGCGACAAAATGAACGCCCTGATGTCATCGTCGCGAGCGGCAATCTCGTTCAGGCTGCGCTGAGTTGCCTCCAAAGCAGACAACTCCCCTGAGCGCACCGCAGCCGCCAACTCGCGCGCACGCACCGCCGCTGCCAACTCGCTCGCTGGGGCTTTCCCATTTGTCAGCCCCTGTGAGGCGGGGCTGTGGTGGTCGACAGACACACTATATTCGGCTGGCATGCTTTCCCAATTCTCTTGGTCCAAGTTTGTTTCTAAGATTTTGATGCTAGCTAGCAATTGAACGCTTCCCGAAAGATGGCTCTCTGACCGCCTCCCTGCCTACCTCAGTTAGATTTATGAAAAAGGGCAGCACGCTTATCCAAACCGGTCCCAATCGCATAAAGCAAGCAGGGAGAATAAATGGCAAAAGACATCTGGGACATTCCCGATTCAAATCACACAATGGACATCACCGCTGAGGAGCGCTATTGGATAAGCGAACACAGCAGTGGCTATGATATTTTGAGCCTTACCGACTGCCAGTCGGTGCTGGACGACCTGCTGGCAAACATAGAATCGCATCTCAGCACTGTCAGCCAAAGCAAAAGCCTGGACGAAGTCAAAATCCTGATTCCTGGCTGTGGGACGAGGGTCAAATTGGAAGTCGCCATCGCCCAGAACTTTCCTGGTGTTCAGATTCACTGCGGTGATTTTACAGACGTCATCCAGCTAGCAACCTCAGAATTCGCCAGGCTCAAGGAGCAACTGACTCTCCAGGGGCAAAGCACAGCCCCGCTTGAGAGGGTGTCCTATCACGTTTTGGACTCCACCAACCTGCCCGACAGCCCCAAATACGACCTCATCATCGTCATCAACTCGGTGCTGGCTTCACAACACAACCAAAACTTCCAGATGCTGGAGAGTTTCAGACGGGTCATCTCGCCCGAAGGCAGACTCATAGGATTTTTCCCGAATATCTTTGCGGTGGCCGACCTCTTGTCTCTAATCCGAAGCCCAGATGAAGTGTTTTCCCAGATTGACATCCAGCGAAGCTCCTATTTTGAGCAGAAACAGCAAATCGAACAGGTGTTCTATTCGCCGCTCAGGTTGCGTCATCTGCTGGTTTCACTGGGGTTTGAGATTGAGCGCTTGGAGGTTTATTTCTTTGACAAACCCGATGTCTTTGAAAGGGTTAGACGTCATTATGCCGAATTTTTCCATCCAGATACCGACGTGGTGTTCTACGAGCACTATCTAGAAGCTGTGCCCCAGCGCAAGAGCCGGGGCGAGTCTGAGCGGGCGAGCAACTGACAAACCTGTGTGCTGGACATCCACCTAGCATCTGGAGGCTAGCGGAGTTCTGGGCGGGCGGAGCTGGATTTTGTTTGTTTTTTGTGTTTGATAGCTCGTATAATTCCATTAACGAGTGCAGCCGTAACAAGAAGAAAGGCAGGAGACATTGGATTTAATAGTAGCTATCCGACCAGACGCTGAAGAAGACGTTTTTTGCGCCGAAGTGCCTGGCCTTGGAGGGTGTTACTCCTGGGGCGAAACGTTTGAAGACGCTCTTCGGAACATAACCGAAGCAGCCGAGCTTTTCATTGAGTGCTCAATTGAAATGCTAAACAACGGCGAGTTGGACAGTTTTCCGAAAAAACCCTCCATAGCGGATATGGAAGAAGAGGGGGAGGGGGGAGATTATTGGCTCGCAGCACTTCACAATTTTTTGACAATCAAAACGTTTTTGGAAATCAAACCCGAATTGGAAAATAAGACTAAGCAAACATATGCACCTAAAGACGTTACCTATTTCGTGGATTATATTCAAAGCGGTTCTCCAGAACCCTCAAGCTATAAAAAAGTAAGTGTATGAAGAGGGTCAGCGGAAAAGAGTTTTGCAAAATTTTGGAGAAGCACGGATGGATATATGTCAGAACTCGCGGAAGTCATAGGTTTTACAAGCCTCCAGAGCATCTGAAACATCTGGAATTCAGTGTCAGTTCCGGTTCATACCAATAAAACCTTGCCTATCGGAATACAGTCAAGCCTTATGAAGAAGACAGGCATAAAGGCAGCAGACCTTTAATAGCAAAAGGCAACAGCAGCCATGCTAAAGCTAATTTGCCTCCAGCACGGGAGGCACGCAAAACTTATCTGACTCAGCTTCGGGGGCTTCAGCCAGCACCTCTTCGCGGTTGCTGACTTCACCAACTACATCTTCACGCAAGACATTGCTCAGAGGCAGTGGGTGCGAAGTAGGCGACACATCGTCCAAATCCAAGGCGTTCATTTCACGGCCATAAGCCAAGACGTCCGACAACTGCTCAGCGAACATCTCCTGCTCCTGGGGAGTGACTTCCAGCCGCGCCAGATGAGCTACGTGTGCCACCTGCTCGGTGGTTATCTTGTCTGGGGGTGGGTCGCTGGGCATAGGCGTAAGCTCAGTTGGTACAGTATCAGTCAAGTCTTAAATCCTAACTGGCAGACGACCTACTCAAAAAGCAGCCTCACGCAGGGCTCCTCCTGGGTCTCGGACTCCTCCTGCGAATCTGAATCTGGCTCTGAATCAGCCTCCAGACTAGCCAATGGCAAACCTGCAGGCGGCACGCTGTTACTCACGATGTCGCTGTCTTCATAACTGCTCAGGTCGGTGCCGTCTATCGCCTGGCTGTCCAAGCAAAACCCTTCAGACTCCAGCAGTTCGCGCACCTCGCCCAAAGTCAAACCCTTAAGGTCGGGTACAGGTTTGGGCCCGTCCGAAACCACAATGATCAGTTCGCTGCCAGCAGATACAACTGTGCCTGAATCAGGGGTCACTACCAGGATTTGCCCCGGTTCCGTCTGATCATCATAAATGCGTTGTTCCACCACCACAAAACCCGCTTCCGTCAAGCTCTCAGTTACTTCTGCAATATCTTTGCCCAGCAAGTTCAACGGCACTGTCAACTGAACTGGGCCTTTAGAGACAACCAGATCCACCTGGCTGCCAGACGGGACGTCCAGCAGGGGCTCATCAATAGCCAGCACGATGCCGGCAGCGTTGACAGCATCAGGCACCTCGGTTACTTCGCCGAAAGACAAGCCCAATTCCGACAGCCGCAGGGCCACCACATTGGTGGGCAAGCCAATGATGTCGCCGGGCAACCTGACTAGCTCATCGCCCAAGGAGACCGTGAGGGTCAACTGCTCACCTGCGGCCAAGGTTTGCCCCGATTCTGGGTATTGCGTCAGGATTTCGCCCACTGAAGTGCCGTCTCTACGCAACTCATAGCGACGCACGGGCCAGTTGCCGTTGATTTCATCCAGGGCGTCTTCCCAAGTCTGCCCCACAAAATCGGGCAGCGTGCGCTCTTGCGTGGCTTCACCGCTGAATACGAGAAAACCAACAACTCCAGCCACGGCAATCACGACCACAGCCACAATTGAAACCCACAACTCCCTGGCGGTTACCCGCCTTGACAAGGTGGGGGCTTTGGAGTGCTTGCGAGTTTGGGACTGGTGACGAGTTTGGAGCTGGCCAGCTCCCTGCTTGGGAGACTTTCGGAAAATTCCACGGGTTTTGGGGCTGCTGGGGACGACGGCGGAACCAGCAGTGCTTTTGGCTTCGCCTGCGGGTGCGCCAGCCACCCCTGCGCCCGCCGCCACGTCACCCGACGACAAGACTTTTGCCCCCGCATGGGGCTGCGGCAGCGGCACTAGCGGCAGCGGGTCGGGGCTGGGCATGGCTTCGGCCAACTCTCGCAACTGGTCTGAAAACTCTTCAGTCGTCAGTCGGTCGGCTGGCTTCATGGCACCGGCCTTGGCGATGGGGGCAGCCAGACCCAACAACTCAGGTGGAGTGGGCAGCTGAGTGAACAACCGCTCCCATAGCACGCTGAGCGTAGTCTCCCCCACAAAAGGATAGGCCCCCATGACCGCTTCAACCAGCACCACCGCCAAGGCATACACGTCTGCCTTTTCAGTGAGCTCGCTGTTTTCTATTTCTTCGGGGGCGGCGTAGAAAGTGGGGCCGAATATGCGGTCGTGAAAGCTGGGCAGGGACGTCCCCGCATGAAGGATCGCCAGCGCGAAATCGGTTATCTTGACCCTGCCGTCCGCGTCAAACAAAATGTTGCTGGGGGCGATGCCACCGTGGATCAAGCCCTCATCGTGTGCGTGCTTCAGCCCTTCTGACACACCCAGACCCACCTGCGCGGCTTGGGCGGGCGTCAGTCTGACCCCCGAATCGATGATGTCGCGCAAGCTGCCGCCCAAGCACAACTCCGACACCACAAACGGGTGGCCGCCCTCATTGCCCCAGTCGTAGTAGGAGACGATGTTGGCGTGTGAGAGGCGGGCCGCGGCTTGTGTCTCCGAACGGAAACGCCTCAGGAAATCGCCTTCGCGGGCCAGCTCCGGGCTGAGAATCTTGATGGCGACCGGGCGCCCCAGGGCGGTGTCTTCAGCCCAATAGACCTCCCCTGTGTCGCGCTGCCCTATAAGGGCTGTGAGCAGGTATCTCTGCGCGAAAATTTCTCCGACGTTTGGCATCTTTTATACTGGCTTTACTGGCTTTTCCTGAAGGTCTCTGTCAGCCTGAAGGGGCCGCGGAATCGTCCCTGAATTCAGGTTATAGCTGCTAGGGGCGGGCACTATGGCATCTGGGCATTTCTTTAATTTTGGCTCTCAGTGTCGTAAGCTTAAAATTGGTTTTTGACATTGTCTCTTTTGATACGCCAGATTTGATGCCCGAAAACAATCCCAGAAACATCAAGTTCTTTCAGCGACTTTCCAGCCGGGCAGCCTTGTTGATTGCCGTGGTGGTGGCGGTGGGAGGAGTGGTAGCCATAACCTTGGCGGTGCTGGCTCGCGAGGGAGATGACGGGCCGGGTCTAGACCCGGCGGTGGAGCGGCTTATTCCGGATGAAGGGGCCGAGGTGCTGGTTCAACGCAGCGTGGGGATTGACTTGGTGGACAGCCCCCGATTTGTGATTGCCTCTTTTCGAATCAACGGAGTTGAAATCCCTGAAGAAGAATGGCAGTTCAGCCGGGGAACCAACAATCTGATCTACCAATTCGGCGACGGCCAGACCCTAGAGCAATTACAGCCCGAGCGTAACTGCGTTGTGGTTGAGTTCTACCCACAACCCGAAGGGGTGTCTTCCAGTCGCCAAGTCAACTGGTGCTTCAACGCGGCTTGAAGCGGGAGTAGCGCGCACTGGTTTAGAAGACTGATCCCTATGGAACACTCGCACTCACAAGCACTGACGATCCCCCAGTCCGACGCCTTGCCCTTGCACTCCGACACCCCACACTCCGACACTTTGCGCCCGCGCTCCGACACCCCACACTCCGATACCTTGCGCCCGCGCTCCGACACCCCACACTCGCCAGCTTTCGGCGATCTTGAAATATATCTGGGCGACAACCTGAAGGTCACTAAAAATTTTCCAGGCGGGTCGTTTGAGTTGATTTATATTGACCCCCCTTTCAACACGGGAAAAGTTCAAACCCGAGAGTTGATGCAAACCACAAGAGACGACAATGGCGACCGGGCTGGATTCAAAGGCAAGCGGTATCGCAGCGTCAAGACGGGTTCATACCACTTTGAGGATGCGTTTGACGACTTCCTCAATTTTCTGAGACCGCGGTTGGAGGAAGCCTATAGATTGTTGGCGCCACACGGCTCTTTTTTTCTTCATATTGACTACCGGGAGGCACATTATTGCAAGATTGAACTTGACCAGATCTTTGGGCGTAATTCATTCATGAACGAAATCATCTGGGCTTATGACTACGGAGCTCGCACGAAAAAACGTTGGTCTGCCAAGCATGACACCATCTTTTGGTATGTCAAGGATCCCAAGTGCTACACCTACCGCTACGAAGACATAGACCGCATTCCCTATATGGCACCTGAATTGGTTGGGGCTGAGAAAGCAGCCAGGGGCAAAACGCCCACAGATGTCTGGTGGAATACCATCGTGAGCCCCAGCGGAAAAGAAAAGACGGGCTACCCGACCCAAAAACCAATTGCGATTCTAAACCGGATCATCACCGTGCACTCCAACCCTAAAGAGCGGGTTTTGGATTTTTTTGCTGGCAGCGGCACCACGGGCGAAGCAGCGGTGCGGCACAACCGCAAAGCGGTCTTGATTGACAATAACTCCGAGGCTGTAGAGATCATGAAGAAGCGGTTGAGCTATGCAAGTCCAACTGTTTTCGCTGGATGAAGATTTAACCCTGTTTATCAAGGGACTGCAATCAAGGCGACTGCAGCCGATAAGGCTCTCAGGCGAATTGTCAAGAGCTAGCTTGGGCTCTGTAATTTTGTAATTTGGGTTCCGTCAGATCCCCGTAAGTTGAGCCAGTTCTGCAAGTGCAGGGGCGGGGTCGCGGTCAACCCGAATGCCTTTGATTCCCAGCTTTCGGGCAGCTTCCACGTTGTCTTCCACATCGTCCAGAAAAACCGCCTGCTCGGGGGCTAGTTGGCCCAACCGTTCAAGAGCTAGCAGGTAAATCTTGGGGTTGGGCTTGCGCATACCCTCAGCACTTGAATCCACCACCGTTTCAAACAGCTCATCAACTGGAATCATGGTGCGCCAGGCGTTGCTGAATTCTCTGATGTTGTTGGTGATGATGCCATTCAGAAAGCCTGCTGCCCTGAGCTTTCGCACCATTTCCACAACCTGTGAACGATCGTCTCTCGGCTCGCCATCTGTGGGGCGCATTGACTGAAAAAATCCATCCAAAGTAAAGCCCGCGATGTTGGACTGCTCGGCTACTTCCTGAAGCTGCGCAGCAGTGTCGGCCATGGATTGTTCTCCCCGCTCCAGTTTGTGCCACGGATGGTCGCTGTCTTCGCCGTAAACTCCGAAAACAATTTGACGCAGCGCTTTAGCGTCCGTCCCCAAACTCTGCGCATATTCGCTCAAGCCTTGAAACGGCGAGGCTGTAAAAACGCCTCCAAAATCCCACAGAACAGCCTTCAGTTGTTGGCGGGGCGAGCCAGGTTGGTGATTTGAACTCATAGTTGTCATGTCAGTTGCAGTCTCGTGATGTCATCTGTGCTGGCCGTCTTGTCTTGCCAACTTGCTTCCAATGCTGGAATATACTGCGACAAGATTTGTCTGGCTTCGTCTTCTTCCATTGAAAACAAGCTTACAAATATATCACCTTCCATCTGCGGGATGTCCAAGGTTTGGGCTCGGTTAAGTTTGGCTGCTCCTGGCGAACTCCCCACCACCACCAGGCTGGTTGCTGCAGATACGCTGTCAGCGGCTTTGCCGCCTCTGATCATAATCTCGGCTTTGGCTTCGTCTCGGGCTAGCTTGGTATCTCCACCATCGGCACTTCTGGTCAAGGCACCGGTCACAACTATTGTCTGTCCCGCCAGAATTTGAGGCAGGTCGGTGCCCATCTCTTCTACTGGCTCTTCAAAGTTCACCCCTGCAGCGCGCAACCTTGCCACAATTTCCAAAGTCTTTGCTCTGGCGAAAAATTCTTTGACGCTTTCGGCGATGACTTCGCCAACTCCGTCTATGGCGGCCAACTCCTCTTCGCTGGCAACCATGACAGCATCCAAGTTGTGAAAATGCTGAGCGATGTCTTTGGCTCCAGTATCACCCAGATGGCGAATGTTCAAGGCGAACAACAGACGAGACAGGGGTTGCTGCTTGGACGACTCCAACTGTTTTTGCAGGTTTTGCCGCTGCTTGTTGCCAAAGGTGCGGGTTACCTTCACGACCGATAATTTTTCCAGTGACAATTCAAACAAGTCCCGCATGTTGGAAACCAGATTGTCCCTCACAAGTTTGCGGGCTACCGTATCCCCAAGGCCTTTGATGCCTGTGACCCTGTGTTCTTTTTTGGAGCTGGCTTCCAGCGGCTGGGCTTCAGGTTTTTCTACCACCCGAGCATTTTCCACCTCGTTGGTCTTGCTTTTTGACTTAGAAACACTTTTGCTGAAATCCAGCAACCGCTTTTCAAAAGTTCGTCCGGCTTCACCGTCCTTTTTTTCTTTCAGGATTGCGGCATATCCAGTTAAGGGGGTAGCAAGTGAGTAGTTGGAGGTATCCGCCACCGCAGCCTGGGAGTCGGGTATATCAAACGCCACCCCGACAGCACGCAGATCCTCCACGAAGGCGCGGGCGCTAGTGTCTTGGGCAAAAGCCAGCACACCAGCAGCAGCGGATTTGCCCAAACCTTCCACGGCCGCCAGTTCCTCCAAGTCGGCGTTGAGGATTTGATCCAGCGACTGAAAATGCAATGCCAGCTTTTGACCAGCCCCTGGGCCGACCCCATCAATTAATCTGGCCAGCAAATCACTCAGCGGAGCTTGCTTGGAAGCCTCTATGCCAGCCAGCATATTTTGAGCCTGCCTATCGCCCAGCTCACCGATGATTTTCATGCCAGCCACTCCATCGGGGCTGTCAAAATCCAGGTTGTAGAAATCGCTGACATCCTTCAGCAAGCCCTCCTTCACAAAATGCTGTATCCACTCCTCGCCCAGCCCTTCAATGTCCATAGCCTTGCGGGAAGTGAAGTGCTCCAGCGAACGCCACTTTATCTCAGGGCACTCAGGTTCAAGACAATAGTGGGCGGCATCGGCTGGGTCTCTGGTTATAGGGGTTTTCAGCGGGCACGGGCAGACTTGGGGGAATTCCCACTTTGGCGGCCGGTCGGTATCGTCTTCAATCACCGGGCCCAGAACTTCGGGAATGACGTCTCCCGCCTTGCGCACTATCACCATGTCGCCCGGGCGGACATCCTTCAGCCTGACTTGATCCTCGTTGTGCAGGGTTGCTTTGGAGACTGTAGAGCCTCCCACAAAGACCGGCTCCAAATCCGCGAAAGGGGTGGCTTTGCCCTTGCCTCCCACTGAGACGGAAATGTCCAGCAGCTTGGTGATTTTCTCCTCGGGTTCAAACTTGTAGGCGATAGCCCAGCGGGGATGATGGCTAGTTTCCCCAAGCTGCTCTTGGAGCTGAAGGGAATTCAGTTTCACCACTACTCCATCCACTTCCCAGTCCCAGTCATGGCGGGTTTTTTCTGCTTCCGCAATGTGCTGCTTTACTTCGTCCAAGGTGTTGAATTGGCGCCACTGGGAGTTGACCGGCAGACCCAGCTCAGCCAGAAACTCAAGCACCTCGCTGTGGAGGCTGAATTTAGGAATACCGCTGTGTTCGCCTAGCGTGTAGCACCACCAGTGGAGCGGTCGTTCGGCTGTCTTTTCAGGATCTTTTTGACGTATGGAGCCGGCGGCTGTGTTGCGGGGATTCTTGTAGCGCTCCAAGCCGCTGGAAACTTGTCTTTCGTTGAGCTTTTCAAATTCTGAAATCGGAATGTAGATTTCACCACGCACTTCCAGTGCCGCGGGTGCCGTGCCGTTTAATTGCGGTGGGAGCGACAGCTGCTGAGGGACTGACTTGATAGTGGTGACATTGGCAGTTACGTCTTCACCTGTGGTGCCGTCGCCTCTGGTGGCAGCCTGCTTCAACCGTCCGTTCTCATAGCGCACTGAAATCGCCAAGCCGTCAAACTTCGGCTCACAAACATAACCACCCGCAAAGCCGTTTTCCAGATGGCCCAATTTACGGACGTTGCGCTGTCGCCAGTTGTCCAATTGGCTAGGAGCATCGGCGTTCTCAAGAGACATCATCGGGATAGCGTGAGCAACTGGCTTGAACAAGTCGGAAATGAGCGAACCGATTTTTTGAGTTGGCGATTCCTCTGTCTGCAACTCTGGGAAGACAGACTCCAGCTCAAGCAACTCCTTCATCAGGAGGTCATACTCTGAATCTGGAATAACCGGGTCATTTTGGCTGTAATACAATTCGTTGTGACGGGTGATTTGCGCCCGCAACTCCTGCGCTCTGAGCACGTCGGCTTCAGAAGGCGATGCTTTCGTCCCAGGCGCCACTATCCGAGACGCCATTTCGCCAAGCTCCCCTACTTCAGACTCCTCTGCCCCAAAGACTTCCTCGCCCGCAACCCCCGCTTCAGGTAGAGAATCCAGGCTCATACTGACATTTTAGTTTTTAGAATTTAATGGACTTCGTCACTATGCCTTCTCAAACCAAGCTGCCGGCTGCCATTTGGCTTATGCGCGTGGCTTGGCTGGCAATGCCCTTCACGGCTGGTGAGTTGCTGGCAACAGCGCTGGCCGACTTTGAGCCTTCCTTCCGCACTGCTTGCTCGGTGGGGCTGTGGGTGCTCTGGGGGGTAGTGGCTTTGTTCAGCTGGGTGCTTCACCCGTTTGTGCTAGGCCTGCTTCGGGTGTGGGTGCCGGCGGGGCTGGCTGGTGTATGTTGGGCTGTTGTCGCTGGAGGTGAGTCGGCCGACATCTCCTGGGCGCAAGCAACTCCCGGCATCGTAGTGGCTGCCGTGGCAACGATTATTTGTCTGACGCCGTCTGTTGGCATAGCCTACACTGACGCCCTCGGCTATCCGTCAGAACGCAGACTGCTGCTGCGCCCGCCTTTGGCATTGCTATTGGGGCCGATGCTGCTGGTGTGGGCGGTGGCTGTTGGGGGAATGCTGTGCGGGCCTTTACTTCTGGCTGCACAGCGCTGGCTGGTTGGGGGGATTGCTACCCCCGTCGGCATGTTTCTGGCCTTTCAAGCTCAGCAATCGCTGATTGGTTTGACTAGGCGATGGCTAGTTTTTGTGCCAGCCGGCATCGTCGTTCACGACTCTTTGGCACTGGGCAACGAAGCTCGGCTGATTGAAACAGCCGATATTGCCGAGGTGGGCGTTGCGTCTGCTGCCCAGCGGCGCCAGGAAGCAGCAAGACAGAGTTCGGGCTTGCGACATAGCGAAGCCACGGGAATTGGCGCTACGGATAGAGGTGCTAAAGACAGTGATTTCAACGGCAGCGGCGCCAGGTCGGAAACCAACCCTGGCGACTTGACGATGGGAGCCGTGGGAGCAGCCATTGATTTTCATTTATCCTCCCCCTATTACCTGCCCAGCAGAAACTCACAAAAACTGCGTGTCAGACAACGACCCCTGGAAGCCAAGCAAACTAGAGGCACCACAGTCATTCGGCTGGCTCCCAGTTCACTGCAGCAATTCATATATGAAGCTTCCCGGAGGGGGCTAGTTTCGCTATCTGACATACCAGCAAGTAGCCTCACGTCATGAGCAACATCACGGCGGCGGCTAGCGGCCCGTCATCAAACCAACAACCCGCAGCGCAACACACCCCCCAGCAACCCGCAGCGCAACACACCCCCGAACAACTCCTCATCCAACTCTCCCTAGAAGAAAAATGTGCCATGTTGCACGGGCGCGACAAATGGGAAATATCCGGCTGCGAGCGTCTGGGAATTCCCGATTGGACTGTGAGCGACGGGCCCGCCGGCGTCAGGGGGCGCCAAATGGCTGCCGGGCTGATGCTGCCTGCTGCTATTGCCTTGGCAGCTTCTTGGGATGTTGAGCTTTTGGCTGAAGCTGGGGCTGCTCTAGCTTTGGAATCCAAAGACCGCAAAATCCAGATGCTGCTGGCCCCTACGGTCAACATCCAGCGACTGCCGACCTGGGGCAGAGCTTTTGAGAGCTATAGCGAAGACCCGCTGCTGACCAGCCACCTGGCCGTGGCGTTCATCAAGGCACTGCAAGCTGGAGGCATCGGCGCATGCGTCAAACATTTTGTGGCTAACGAGCAGGAGACCGACCGTTTCGTGGTGAGCAGCGAACTAGACGAGCGCACGCTGCGGGAAGTGTATCTGGCACCTTTTGAAGCTGCGGTGTTGGAGGCAGACGCCAAAGCTGTCATGGGAAGCTACAACCGTGTCAATGGCGAACTCACTTGCGAGAGCCAGAGGTTACTGGAGGCGATTTTGCGGAGGGAATGGGGTTTTGGAGGGGTGGTCGTGTCGGATTGGAGTGCGCTGCAAAACACAGTTGAGCCCTTGGAGGCTGGGGTAAATCTGGATATGCCAGGCGGTGGCTATTGGGCGAACAGCGCTTTGATGGATTTGGTCAACGCCGGCCAGCTTGAGGAATCCCTGATTGACCAACGCCTGCTAGACATTTTGCGTTTTCTGGAGTGGGCCGGTCGGCTGCAGGGCAAGAGCGACCATCACGAGGAGGTCGTCGTTCGCCCTGAGCATGCCAAGTTAGCTAGAAAAGCGGCTGCGGCGGGCACAGTTCTGATTCACAACCGAAGAGGTTTGCTGCCACTGCAACTGCCGGCGTCAGCCACGCCAGAGACTGCCTCGCTGGGGGCTGCGTCAACAACAAACACGCCAGCGTCAATCGCGCTGATTGGACCGCATTCGCTCAGACCTTGTCCCGGCGGAGGCGGCGCCGCTCAGGTCGGCCAGCGGTACAGCCAAAATTTAGCTGAAGCCCTGCGACAAAATCTGTCTCCCAGTGTCGGTCTCAGCCACGCTCCTGGTCTGTCGCTTGACCGTTCCGCCCCTGCGCTGCCCGCCAACTGGCTGACCCCAAATCTCACCACCTTGGAACTTCACAAAGGCAGAAATCTGGAAGGCAAACCGCTCAAGACGCTCAGCAACACGGCTGTTGAGTTTCAGTTGCTGGATGATACCTGGCCCGACCCCGACTGGGACTATGTCTCGGTGCGACAGCGGCTGACGATTGCGCCTGATGTCGGAGGGAAATGGCATCTGTGCGGAGGCGGAGCCAGTGAAGTGCGGCTGTGGCTGGATGGTCGGCTAGTAGCTGACAGCCAAGTTGACGGGTTTTCACTTGGGCCTGGGTTTTATGGGGCTAGCGGAGTTGTGGAGTTGACCGCTGGAGCCACCTATGAATTGGTGGTGGAACACACTTCCAAGCAGCAGCACCAACGCATCGTCGGCGGCAACATCTTTGCCAAGCCCGTGAGTGCGGAGGAGCAAGACTTGGCGGAGGCAGCAGAAACTGCTGGCAGGGCTGACGTGGCGATTGTGGTGGTGGGCACCACTCCGCACTGGGAAGCTGAAAACTTTGACCGCCCGACATTGGCGTTGCCCGGACGCCAAGACGAGTTGGTTCTGCGCTGTTTGGCGGCCAACCCGAATACGGTTGTGGTGATCAACAGCGGGTCGCCTGTGCTGATGCCTTGGCTGGAAAAAGCTGGGGCTGTTTTGTGCATTTGGTTTCCTGGGCAGGAAGGGGCGGCAGCGTTGGCTGACGTATTGTGCGGTCTGGCCGAGCCCAGCGGGCGGTCGCCGATCACTTGGCCAAGTGCGGATGAGGATATGGTGGCATGGGCGGATGTTCCTGCTACTTTTCCGGGGGTTGGCGGCAAGGTTCACTATACCGAAGGCGTGCTGGTGGGACATCGCTGGTTTGAGCACCATCAGATTGAGCCGGCCGTGCCGTTCGGCCATGGCGGGTCTTACACCGAGTTCCATTGGGAAGCGCCAAGCATCGCTGGGGATTTTCCTAATTTGGTGGTTGAGGTTTCGGTTGCCAACATCGGCGAGCAACCGGGAAGTGAAACTGTTCAGTGCTATGTGAGCCAGGACGCAGGCAGCGCAAGCAGTCCGGATACAGCCAGTGTGGACCCGGCCAGTGCCCAAACTTCTGTGCGCCCGCCCCAGTGGCTGGTGGGATTCGCCAAGCTGCACCTCGCCCCAGGTGAGACAGCCAAAGCTGAAATCCAGCTCAACCCGAGGTCTTTCTCATACTGGGACACTCAAAACCATAGTTGGCAGATTCCAAAAGCAGCCTTTCAAATGCACCTCTCGCGCTCCTGCGCCGACAGGGTTTTTACACTGGCAACGCATTCCTGAGGCCGACAACCGTGAAGGTGCGCCCTAGGGGCGAAAATAGGCAGATATTCCAGCTAGCAGCAGAATCCAAACCTGCTCTGACCTACCGGCCAGTCGAGCCAAACCCTCTCTGACCGCGCTCAGAGTCAGGCAACTGCTCCACTTTTTCAAAGGCAACCACCGCAACCTTTTGAACCACAAGCTGGGCAATGCGCTCACCTCGTCTGACTTCAAAGGCCTGTTTGGGGTCGGTATTGACCAAGACGACTTTCAGCTCGCCGCGATAGCCGCTGTCAATCAGGCCAGGGCTGTTCAGACAGGTTACGCCGTGTCGCAGAGCTAGTCCACTTCTGGGCTGCACGAAGCCCGCGTAGCCTTGTGGAATGGCTACGGCTACCCCAGTCGGGACTAGCGCCCTGCCTCCTCCGGGATCCAAGGTGACATTTTCTGACGCATACAAGTCAACTCCTGCATCGCCCTGCTGGGCGGGTTTTGGAAGCGGCAGGTCTGAGTCGAGCTGGACGACCTGGATTTTAAGTTCCATCAAGTTTGCAAGTGTAGTAGCTTTGGGCGAGAAAAGGCTTGCTCCTCAGGGCTGAAGTGTGCTAGCCGGAGAGTGTCCTGTGGCGCATGATCGCTGCCCTTCAACTCCGCTAAGTGCCAGCAATCATTGTTTGGCTGCCAACTCTGCTTCAATAATCTGCTAACATAAGTGAAAATCCTGACAACTTATAATCCACCAACAAGGAGATACCCCAATGATTATTATCGCCGGCACGATGACCCTAGATCCAGCCAAAGTGGACGACTTCATGGAAGTCGCCGTAAAGATGATGCACGAAACTCACAAAGAGCCGGGCAACCTAGCTTACGTCTTTTCGCGCAGTCCGATTGAAGATGGCACTATCCATCTGTATGAGAAGTGGACATCCCAGGAAGCACTGGATGAACACATGGCATCGGCGCATATGGGCGAATTCCAAGGCAGCTTGGGCAATGTGGGGTTGACCGGAGTCGACATCAAAAAATACACAGAATGCGTGGAAGGCGAAGTCTTCTAAGCTTTGAGCCCCGCTGGGAAGGCAAGTGGTGGGGATGATTTCATTTCTGACCTCCCCACCAACCATAAAATCCGTTGCGATCTGATCTAGTTAGAGGTATTGCCTGATCTAGTTAGAGGCATTGCGCTCAATCTGCCTTGACGGCTTTATTTCAAATCCAGATACCAAGGCTGAAAATAGACTTTGTACTCGTGACACACAACAGGGGCCTTCTTTTTGACGTGATGAGTGTGGAGATTGCGTATTGACAGACCGTGAATGGTTTCCTCCCTGTCAGATTTGACTCCGTAAACCCACTCTGGTGGGTTGATGAGGTCTCTTTCACACAATGACCTGATCACAACCGCAATGGCTGCCAGTTCACTATTGCCTAAACCATCGTTGTCGGGAGGGGCGTCCAGCATGCTTTCCTTGTCTTGTTGGGCAGCATGATTCCAATCAACAATAAATTGGATCAGCGCAGTGCGTTTTTTGATTCTTTTGGAGGTTTCCTCAAGCAGCCCAATTCCAATTTGAGACGTGCGCAGAGGTATTTCAGACGGAGCTGCAGGGCTAGGTATAATCGGCCTAGTTATGCTCATACTCTTACAATATACTGCCAAGCTTTTTGTCTTAAATCGGCTTCTATACGCTGAGCGAAATCGTAAATTTCGGGAGCTTCCCATAACTGTTCACTAGTTGCTGGTAATTTCTTCCTGCCAAGATAGATAATGCCGACTGACTCCATCTTGGCTAAATACTCCGAGGCTCGCTCTTCACTGAGTCCCAGTTCTTGCATGAGTGTGCCCGATGAGAAAATAGGGTTGTTCATAACCCACCCTAGCGTTTGCTTCCAGCCAGGCGAATTTGCTTTCGCTTTTATTTTGGACATCCATTCCTCCTTCAACCTTTCGCTGTCAGCCATAGACGAAAGCAAAACTTCCCCTGCTGAGATAATCGCCCCTGCGTGCACAAAAACAGCGGCAGAAACATCTCCGTCCCTGTAGCTGTTAAAAGTTTCATAGTAAAAATCCCTGGCAGCAAATAGACAGGCTGACACCGGTATCAAGGGCAAGCCTGCCTGCGCAAACATCATTTGATTCAATATCCTTCCCGTCCTGCCATTGCCGTCAAGAAACGGATGTATGGACTCGAATTGTGCGTGAGCCACAGCCAGTTTGACTATGAAATTGCCCAAGTCTTTTTTCCAAAATTGACAAAAATCCGATAACAGGTCTTCCACTCGGTCGTCGGGAGGGGCCACATAGACAGGATTTTTAGCTGGTGTGTCACCACCACCTATCCAAACGATGCCTTGTCTAATTTTTCCCGCAAAACTTTTCCCAGACATCAACTGCCTGTGAATATCGCATATTTGACTTACGGTCAAAGTTTTGCCCTTGGCAGAAATGTCAAGGCCAATGCGCAGTGCTTTTAAGTTTTGACAGACTTCAATCGCACTTGGCTTGCTGACAGCCCCGACCTCAGCAGCAGCTAGATTCCGCACACTGACGTCTATGCCCTCTATTTTGGAGGAATTCAAAACCTCCGACCTCAACAACAGACTTTCCAAGACCCCGCCAACCGCGGGTTGATTTGGAAAACTCAATAGTACTTCTATCGCGGTTTCTGCTGCTGCCACAGCATAAGTTTCTATCGGAGGGGTATCAAACTCAGCTATTTTATGGGGGATTGAATATTCAAAATCCCTTCTGCCCCGTCTGTTGTCATACCCGCTGCCCTCATATATCGCAGGAAGCTTGTCAAAAGGCAGCCACTGGTCACTCATACCATAAATAATAGTTTTGCAGGTCGCAGTTTCGTGACAGACAAAAGCGTTTGCTAGGCATACATTAACTTCAAAGCGTGCTGGCAAACAGCGTGACGAATCGCCTCAGTTGATGAGCCAGCGGGGCCCGGGCGGGGCAACTGACGGAGGCTGCCAAACAGAAGCCCCATCAGTGGCCAATCAAGAACTACCCGGCTGGTATGGTCAGGACTTGTCCTGGGAAGATCAGATCTGGATTCTCAAAATCATTCGCATCAATCAGTTCCTGGATATCCACCCCAAATCGCTCAGCGATGTTGGCTAAGGTATCCCCTGACTGAACGGTGTAGGTCAAATCTCCTGGTGGCAGCGGAGCAGAAGTAGTAGAAGTCGTGACTGGCGGGACAACGGCGGTAGTTGTTGTTGTCTGTGCCGTGGGTGTTGGAGGAGCCACTGGCGTGGTGGGGGGAGTAATGATATCTACAGTCGGTTCTTCCTCCTCTGTGGTGGTTGGAGTGTCTTCCTCATCGCCGTTGTCGTCATCTCCAAAACATCCCCCCAAGGCCAACACAAAGACACACCCTAGGGCCACAGCTAGAAAAGTTCTCCTGACTGGCCTGCTCGCCTTACTCCCCCTCAGAGCTTGCATAAAATTCCAGATTGGCTTCATACCTTAACTCTAGCATATACCTCTGACATAATCAAGAATTTGGCAAACAGCCTTGAAGTCGGGTTGGTACGGCTGCCTAAAGCTTGTGGCTCAGACCTGCCCCGCCGAACTGCCAACGCTTTGGAAACCAACTCGCGGCCGGCCGCAAATCCAGCTTTGCTTCCCGTCTAGCTTTCCGACCCATCCAGCTTTTCTCCTCTGCAAGAACGGTAGCTTTCATCTTCCGATGGAAAAGCCCCCGACTTGACATCTTCAGCAAACTTGCGCAGCCCCGCAACCGCCTCTTGCTTCAAAGATGCATATTGGCGCACGAACCTGGGAAACAGATTGTCTTGCAGCCCCAAAACATCGTGGAACACCAGCACCTGACCATCGCAATATGGGCCAGCGCCGATGCCTATGGTTGGAACCTCAACCGACTCCGTTACCTGCTGGGCAACTTTGGCGGGTATGCCCTCCAGCACAAACGAAAAACAGCCGCCCTTCTGCAGTGCCTGGGCTGTAGCCACCAGTCGCTCGCCAGCTTCTTGGCTCTGACACTGAACGCGGAACCCGCCCAACATGTTGATTGATTGCGGGGTCAGCCCAATGTGGCCCATCACAGGGATTTCAGCGTCAGTGAGCGCCTGGATCATTTCCAATCGTTTTTGCCCACCTTCCAGCTTCACTGCGCCCGCGCCGGCTCGGATGAGGGCAGCGGCATTTCTGACGGTTTCTTCAGGCGAGACATGGTAGCTCAGCCAAGGCATGTCGGCAACCACCAGCGCTTTGGTCTGCGCCCTGGCCACAGCCTTGGTGTGATACACCATGTCTTCAATAGTTACCGAAAGGGTGTCTTCCAAGCCCAGCACCACCATAGCGAGCGAATCACCCACCAATAATATGTCGGCCCCAGCTTCGTCCCCGATTTTAGCGGTGGGGTAGTCGTAAGCTGTAACCATCACCAACGGCGAGTGCCCCAGCGGTGGATGTTTTTGGGCACCACCCTCGCCACCCTGGTCGGCAACTGTGGAAACTTTATGTTGGCGCACATCCGGCACCTTCACAGACAGCGGTCTCATGGCCTGCTCCTAACTCGTCCAGCGTCACTCTTTGGACTGCCGGCGACAGAAGTAATTTTAGCAACCTCTGCGGCGACTTGTCAACTGAAGGGTGCAGATAGGCGAGAGAAAAGGTTTCTCGGGCCGAAAAACGTCAGCTGCAACCGTCTGCTGTCGCGCCCCCCTAGCTTGCCGTCTCAGCCCCCAACTCAGCGC